>JAIEQT010000103.1 GCA_019747455.1 Chitinophagaceae bacterium
TATCAATGCATCACGTGCCAATGCTTATGACGCAATGGCTAAAGAGGCTTCTGTTTCCCGATTGTACGGGGCTATTCACTATCGGAGTGATTGTGAAGTTGGTTTGATACAAGGTAAAAAAGTGGGCGACTTCGCCGTAGCAAGAGGAAAAACGGATGGGGCGAATTAATTAGAAATCTTCAATTTTCAGTCTACAATCTGAAAGGGAAATTAAACAGATCGAAGATTCCAGATTAAAGATCATTTCGCTTCTAGTATCATAAATTGATAGGGCTCGAGTACGAGATATTCTTGATCGGGCCCTATTTTGTATTTTTTACCCGAATAATGATCGAAAAGGGTTGTGGACTTAAATCGATGCTCTTTAAAAGCATACCAGGTTAAATAAGCAGCCTTATTACTATAGTTAAATAAGCAGTAAACCCTTTCTGTATCATAGGCGCGTAAAAAACCGGCTATATGAATATTATGTGGCGTAAGCCAGGTAATATTTTTTTTGTCGGATAATACGGCTAGTTTTTTTCGAATAGCCAATAGCTTTTTGGTTGCTCCAAATATTTGTCCTTCTATCGTTTTTTCGTTGTCTGTTTTTTTATTTTTTTCCCAATCTATAATAGGTCTGTGCATCCATCGATTATCGTAACTCTTTCCCTCATCTTGTAAATAGCTGTAGTCGTTGGTATAACCGGCTTCATCGCCATAGAAAAGCATGGGTATACCCCCCAAAAAAATGCTTTGGGCTTGCATGAGTAATATTCGAAGTATGGCAAGCCGAATAGCTTCTTGATTATTTTCTGTAATACTTTTTTCTAAACCACATAACGAAGCTAAAGAGCCACTTATTCTGGCATCCTGTGTTTTAGGATTTACGGAAAACAAAGCACCAGTGGCATAAGAATATTCATGAGCCCCCGAATAAAAATCTTTTAAAAATCTTCGATGCTCGTAAGCGTTATAGCCTGCTGCGGCAATCATGGCATCGTCATACCCCAAACCAATATCATCATGGCAACGGGTATACGTTATCCAAGTTGTACCTAATGGTTTTTGTAAAAGCTCTCCCTGTGCCGCTAACATTACTCTGGTATCACCCGTGGCTAAGGCATCCCATTGTAATGCCATTTGAGTGGCATTATAGGCTACATCACATTCTTTGGCTGTAAAATTATCCGTACCAAAATATTTCATGATCTCACTTGGGGCTACAATGGCTTCACCTAATATAGCCATACCCGGTGCAGCAATATGTACGGCTTGTTTTATTAAACGTAATAGTGTGTGGGCTTGAGGCAGGTTTTGGCAAGTGGTGCCTAATTGTTTCCAGATAAAAGCGGGAGCATCTATGCGTAAAATATCGATTCCTAAATTGGCATAGTAAAAGATATTACTAAGCATTTCATTCAATACGCTGGGATTGGTATAATTCAAATCCCATTGGTAATGATGAAATACCGTCATTACCCATTTTTTACATTCGGGTACATAAGTAAAACTACCCGGAGCTGCTTCCGGGAAAATTTCGGGCATGGTTTGCTCAAACTGATCAGGTATGGTACGATCATCATAACAATAAAAATAATCCTGGTATTTTTTATCGCCCGATTTAGCGAGCATAGCCCACTCATGTTTATGCGAAGTATGGTTAAGTACAATATCGAGCATCAAATACATCTTCTCTGCCTGCATTTTTGTAATTACAGCTTCTAGATCTTTATTGCTACCAAATCTGCTATCTACTTTTCTAAAGTTCGAAACGGCGTAGCCACCATCACTTTCACCGGCCGGACTTTCAAATACAGGCATCAGGTGTAAAAAATTAATGCCCAAATTTTTTAAATACGGAAACTTATCGGGCAAGCTCGCTAAATTATTGGCAAATCGATCTACGTACAAACTCATGCCTGCTATTTGATTACTACAAAACCAGTTTCCCTCTTCTTCCTTTGCTATATCTTTTGCAATAAGTGTTTCAGATCTTTCTTGATGTGTGGTGATAATATTTTTTAATAACTCATCAAACCCTTTTTCTGCAGCTTCATCATTACCATAAATACTAGTATATAAATCGTATAAAGTAATGGTGTTTGCGATGAGGCGAACAAAGAAATGCCTATCCCTACCGGAAACATTTATTTTTTGTGTTTCACAGGCTTTTGTAACTCTTTGATGTAAAGTATACTGATACACGATGATTCTTATTGAAATATTTGATTTGTTAAATGTTTAAAGGCTTCCATGGCACCTAAGTATTCGCAAGTGCGCGCACCTGCTTTGTTCCCATTTTTGATTACGGTTTCCCATCCCGGATAATCAATATTTAGAATCGCTTGTTTAGTATGATTACGCAGTTGATATAAAACAGCTCCTACAAAAGCATCTCCTGCTCCTGTGGTATCAACAGGAGTGATAGGTATACTTTCGATGATATACTTTTTTCCATGTAAGCCCAGGAGAGTGCCATCTTTTCCAAGTGTGATGGTAAACACACCATTTGTACGTTGTAATAATTGATCTGTTGCGGCATCTAAACTATTTGTTTGTGTAAGTAGCATCGCTTCTTCATCACTTACTTTAAAGAAGTTAGCATGTTGTAAAAAATGCCAGGATTGATCTATGAAGGTTTGAATATTATGTTGAAATAAAAGATGCCGATAATTTGGGTCGAAGCTGATGAAAATATTTTTATCAAGTGCTTTTTGTAATAAATGCAGATAGGCCGCTTGTAAAGGACCTGGCAAAAAACCGGTGGCCGAACCGAAGTGAATGATACCTACTCCTGTAAGGTCAATAGCATTGATATCTTCAATGCTTAATTGTCCATCTGCCCCTCTGTTAAAAACAAAATCCCTTTCTCCGTTTTCCATCAGCGATACATAGGCGAATGTAGTGAAATGGGTATTATCGGTAAGCATTACTTTAGTGCCCACGCCAAATGACTCCATTACTTCCCTAAGTTGTTTACCAAAAGGATCATTTCCTACTTTAGCTGCTAGCTCTACTTCGCCACCAAGTGCAGCAATGGCAGCAGCCACATTGGTAGGTGCGCCTCCTGGCTTTTTTAGAAAATTATTGCCTACAGAGAGTGATTTGCCTTTATCGGTACAAATCATATCTATCAATGCTTCGCCAATACAGAGTATTTTCATATCAGTTATTTAATCTTCAATCTTCAAACTACAATCTGGGATTAAAAAATCAATACTTCAGATTGAAGATTCCAGATTGTAGATTATGTAATTTAATGCCCTCCCCCTGAAAGAACAATATCTTCCCCCGCTGGTTTCTTATCTTTTATTAATAATGTTGCCCCACATGATAATAATAATAGTACGCCCGCGAAACCAATGGCTTTGCCCGAATCATTATTTAAAAAGTGTTCGAGTACATAACCAAAAGTAGTTGTTTGTAAAATCATGGGAATAACGATCATCATATTAATGATACCCATATATACGCCATATCTTTCTTTAGGAATATCATTCACTACCATTAAATAAGGTACCCCCATCATACTGGCCCAGGCAATACCAAAACCGGTCATAGGTGCAAAGAGTAAATATTTATTTTCAATATGCGGGAAAGTGAGTAGAGCTAAGCCGGCCATGAGTAAACAAGTAACATGTACTTTTTTAGGAGAGAATTTTTTTGTCATCGCAACCAAACCGAAAGCCGATAAAAAAGTGACTACATTATACCATCCGTTCACAAGTCCGGCCCAACCAACGGCTTCCTCGTATAAATTTTTGTCTGCTGCGGGAGATGTTTTCCAAACAGATTGTGCGATGCTTTTAGAAGCGTTTTGCCAATAACAAAAGAGGGCATACCATTGAAATAAATATACTAATGCTAATTGCCACATTACTTTAGGCATGTTGCCTATGGCGTGAAAAATTTCGATAAAGGGTTGAAGGATTCCTTTTTTGGAGGCGCGTAATACAGCTAATTCTTCTTCAGTGGGTGGGATTTCCGGTGTTTTAGTAATTGACCATAATACCGAGCTAATTGAGCAAATAGATCCTAAAAAGAAAGAGCCAAAAACCCAATAGGGAATGGCGCCATGCATTTGTTTTAAGAAACTAATTTTTTGAAAAATAAATAAAGAGATGTTGGCAAGGGTTATACCTAAACCGGTGAAAAAACTTTGGGTAAGAAAACCGGTAGCATGCTGTGATGAAGGTAGTTTATCAGCAATAAAAGCGCGATAAGGTTCCATAGCTGTGTTATTGGCTGCGTCCAGTACCCATAATAAGCCGGCTGCCATCCATAAACTGCTGCTAAAAGGATAGGCGAACAAACAAAGGCTGCAAAACAAAGCACCAATAAAAAAATAGGGTTTTCTTCTACCAAAACGAGGATGCCAGGTACGATCACTTAATACTCCAATAATGGGCTGTATTAATAAACCCGTCATAGGACCGGCCAGGTTGAGTAAAGGAATTTCATCAGGTTTGGCGCCTAGAAAATCATAAATAGGATTTACAGCACTTTGTTGTAAGCCGAAGCTGTATTGAATGCCGAAGAAGCCTACGTTCATATTTATGATCTGCATGAAGGAGAGCTTAGGCTTGGGTATATGCATAGCTATTTCGTTAGTCTTTAAAAATAGAGAATGATTTTGATTGTGTGAAGAATTGTATAGTCTTTATTATTCTAAAACGTTTGCGGAGCCGGATCATATTGAAACAGTATTTTTGCGCCATGCAATATGCTTTTGAATACAATAAAAAGAAAGTAATACAGGCGCTACGGTATCATTTTGTACAGCGAAAAGAGATCCGTGTATTGATGATACTGGTAAATGTATTTGCCATTGCAGCGGCTGTATTATTCTATACCAGAAAAATACGACCTGAGCCTTTCTTATTAGGATCCTTGATATGGTTGGGTTTGATGGCCGCTTTTTGGTATTTGTTACCCAACAGTATTTATCGAAAATCGGCTACATTTAAAGACAGTTTTAAAATTCATGTGAACGAGGTTGGAATGGTTTTGGAGAATGAGCGGGGAGAAGTGCATTGGTCTTGGAAACAATTTTCTAATTTTTTTGAAAGTCCGCATTTTTTTCATTTGTATTTCGACTCCAAGTCTTTTTTCTTGCTGCCTAAAGAAGGTATGGAACCCGAGATGCAGCATGGCTTAAGAAATTTCCTGCGAAGATAAATCTTCAATCTTCAGTCTGTTATATTCCAGATTCCAGATTGAAGATTCCAGATTGAAGATTCCAGATTGAAGATTCCAGATTGAAGATTCCAGATTGAAGATTCCAGATTGAAGATTCC
>JAIEQT010000530.1 GCA_019747455.1 Chitinophagaceae bacterium
ACGCTCTTCCGATCTTCAGTGAAAGGGGAAAGTAATTCGTTAAAATAGTCTATTTTTTCGGGGAGTTGGTTATGCGCGGGATGAGCAGCCATAAGTGTTTCATAGCCACCACAAGCATCATAGTCGATCTCTTCTTTGCTAAATAGTTGCTTTATTTTTTCAATACCTCTGAAACGCATTTCTACAATAGCGAGCATGGCATCAGTACCAATGGTAGCTTCGTCGGAAATTAATTCGGTTAAGCTACCGAAGCAAGCAAAGCCGGCATTTCGGGTAGAAGCTCCTAATGGGGTAGGATTTTTATCAACGATTGTAATAGAAAGATGCGGATATTTCTGGCGTATTTCCCATGCACTCCATAAACCCATGAATCCTGCCCCGGCAATAACGATATCGGTTTGTTGATAATAGGTTGTTTGTTCCCAGTGCGAGGTTTGCATAATGGTTATTGTATTATACGTTGAAACGGAAATGCATTACATCACCATCTTTCACCAAGTATTCTTTTCCTTCAATACGTAATTTACCATTTTCTCTACACGCCGCTTCAGAGCCATATTTCACAAAATCTTCGTAAGCAATTACTTCGGCTTTGATAAAGCCTTTTTCAAAATCGGTATGAATTACACCCGCGGCTTGCGGTGCCTTCCAACCTTTGTGGATCGTCCATGCTCTTACTTCCTGTACACCCGCTGTAAAATAAGTATCTAAATTTAGTAATTGATAAGCAGAGCGAATCAATCGATTTAGCGCAGGCTCGGTCATTTTATATTCTTCCATGAACATCTGCTTATCATCCGGGTTTTCCATTTCAGCTATTTGGGCTTCAATATTATTGCACATTACAATTACTTCGGCGCCCTCAGCTTTAGCCATTGCCTTTAATTGTTCGGAATATCTATTACCTGTATGCATAGATGCCTCATCTACATTGGCTACATACAGAATGGGCTTATCTGTAAGCAAGAATAAATCGGCAATCGCCACTTTCTCTTCTTTACTTAATCCTAATCCGAATATACTTTTACCTGCTTCTAAATGGTTTTTGCATCGTTGTAAAATGTCGAATTCAGCTTTGGCTTTGGTATCGCTACCAACACGAGCCATTTTCTCTACCCGCTGCATTTTCTTTTCTACACTTTCTAAATCTTTCAACTGCAGTTCGGTTTCAATAATTTCTTTATCACTGATAGGGTTGATAGCACCTTCTTCTCTCAATACATTCTCATCTTCAAAACAGCGAATTACATGAATGATGGCATCTACTTCGCGAATATTTCCTAAAAACTTATTCCCTAAACCTTCGCCTTTGCTAGCCCCTTTTACTAAGCCGGCTATATCAACTATTTCCATTTGTGTAGGAATAATTTTTTGTGGATTGACCAGCTCTGCAAGTTTGCTTAGGCGTTCATCAGGAACATCTACCAATCCCACATTTGGTTCAATAGTACAGAAACGATAATTACTTGCCTGTGCTTTGGCGCTATTGCTTACCGCGTTAAAAAGGGTTGATTTTCCTACGTTTGGTAAGCCTACGATACATGCCTGTAATGCCATATTCTCAATTTGAGGCGCGAAGATAAGGAAATAGGGGGAAGGGAATAGGGCATGGGGTTTAGGCTGACGTTCCGACGACCTGACGCTCTCACGATAAAGGCCTAAAGCAATATGCTGCTCAACTGCCGAATTCCTACAGATGCAGGTGCTTCTATAGGTGTAATATGTAGATCGCCTGGTAGTGTCGGAATTTTTTTATCTATTATAAAGCATTGAGCATGAGCAGGGGTATAATGGATTAGATTAGCTGCCGGATAAACTTGTAAAGAAGTTCCGATCACTACAAAAATATCAGCCTTAGAAACTATTTCTACAGCTTTGGGTAATAAAGGAACCTCTTCTTCAAACCAAACAATAAATGGCCTCAGTTGGGCCCCATCAGGTGCAAGATCTCCCGGTTGTATATCTCCTTTAATTTCATATATGATATTTTTATTTCTCTCACTGCACATTTTAAAAATTTCTCCATGAAGGTGTATCACATGGGTACTCCCAGCTCGTTCATGTAAATCATCAATATTTTGGGTGATAATAGTAACATCAAAATTTTTCTCTAATGCTGCTAATCCAATATGCGCTGCATTGGGTTGTGCATTTGCAATATCTCTTCTACGCATATTATAAAAATCGAGTACCAACGGCATATTTGCAGCCCAACCCCTTGGTGTAGCTACTTCATATATATTATGGCCTTCCCATAATCCATCACTATCCCGAAAGGTTTTGAGTCCACTCTCAGCAGAAATTCCTGCGCCCGATAATATAACAAGGTTCTCTTTGTTCGACATACTTATTGGTCAGTGGTCAATGGAATAAATCTGATGTAAAGATCGTTGAATTTAATGACTAATGACATCTCTATTGTCTTCTCAAATGCAGTGCTTTCGGTTGTGTAAATGCCCTTAAACCAACATATGAAAGTGTGCTACCAATACCTGAATGTTTTCTTCCACTCCAGGGAAGCGGGGTACTCACTCGATCGCAACAATTCCAGTAGCCGGTACCCGAATGCATGTTATCTAAAATTTTTCGTGCTCTGTCTTCATTACTGGCAAATACTCCTGCTGTTAATCCATATTGGGTATCATTCATCTTGTAAATAGCCTCCTCATCATCTTGTACAATAGAGATGCCGATAATCGGACCAAAACTTTCTTCCTTCATTACCAGCATATCATGGGTAACTTTAGTTAATACAGTAGGCTCAAAATAATATCCTTTTCCTGGTATTCTGTTACCGCCTACTAGTATCGTAGCTCCTTTTTCTAGTGCATCTGCAATTTGATTTTCCAGCACTGTAATTTGTGCTCCTCTGCTAAGAGGACCAATATATACACCTTCTTCAAATGGATTACCTATTTGCCAAGATTTTACTTCAGTTACGAATGCGTTAATATATTCATCTGCAATTTTTTCATGTACATAAATTCTTTCGACTGCACAACAGCTTTGTCCATTATTATAGAATGCGCCATCTGCAGTAACCGCAGCAACTTTTGCAATATCAATGATGTCATCGGTAATATAGAGTGGATCTTTGCCTCCTAACTCACACTGACAAACAACCATTTTTTTAGCTACTTTCTCATAAATGTATTTGCCTGTTGCATAAGAGCCGGTAAAAAAATAACCATTAAAAGGAAGATCTAATAAATATTCACCCACCTCTTTTGCTCCGATAGCCACTTTAAAACAGTTCTCCGGAATACCTGCAGCGTATAATAATTTTTGAATATTCAAGCCTGTGAGTGTAGCATATTCCGACGGTTTATACATTACAGTATTACCTGCTAATAATGCCGGAATGAAAACATTAACGCCTACCAAAAAAGGATAGTTCCAAGCCGAAATATTGCACACTACACCTAATGGTTCATGTACTATTATTTCTTGCAAACCTTCGATATCGGTCATTACTTCATTATCTAAATATTTATTTGCATTATTAAGCATCCAAGCTATTCTGGCTCTGGCACCGTTAATTTCATTTTTTGCTTGTGCTAAAGGCTTTCCCATTTCTGAACTAAGATCGTGCGCCAACTGTGTGGATTGTTCTGCTAACAAATCGGAAAATTTTGCTAGTATTTGTATACGATATGTGAGTGGAGTTGACTTCCAAATTTGTTGACCAAGTACCAATTCTTTGTAAGATTGATCCAACGATTCTTTTGTTGAACTGGCTACTTCTTGAATAATTTCTTCGGTAGCAGGGTTTATAAGTTTCATATTATAATGCCTTATGATATAGTTCTTTAAAATTTTCTCTACTTACAGGTTTGTGATTATTTGGGTGCGCAAAATCGGCAATGGCTAAATCACTTAAAGTTTCAATATGTTCAGGTTTTACACCAATATCTTTTAAATGATGAGGAATATGAATATCATTATTTAATTGAAATAAATAATCTACTACGGCTTCTCCTGTTTGTTCTTTTAATGCTAATATTTGTGCCATCCGCTTGAATTTATCTTCAGCGCCATTAATATTAAATTCCATACCATAGGGTAAGTTAATGGCATTAGCTAACCCATGATGTGTATCTAATAAAGAGGAGAGTGGATGTGCTAAAGAGTGTACAACGCCTAATCCTTTTTGAAATGCTACGGCACCCATTAATGAAGCAATGAGCATATTGGCCCTAGCTTGTGGGGTAGGGTTATTTACGGCAATCTCCAGGGATTGATTAATTAAAGAAATGCCTTCTAATGCAATACCTTCGCAAAGGGGATGATGCATTTTTGCTAAATAAGCTTCCATATTATGGGTGAGCGCATCCATACCGGTTGCGGCAGTGATGAAAGCCGGTAAATCATAGGTAAGTTCGGGGTCTGCAAAAATAATTTTTGCTAATAGTTTCGGTGAAAAAAGAATTTTTTTCTGATGTGTTTCATCATCGGCAATAATAGCACTTCTTCCTACTTCGCTTCCTGTGCCTGCTGTTGTAGGTATGGTAATAAAATGAGGAACATCATTTGTTACATACACATCACCACCAATCAAATCATCATACACAAACAAATCTTCTCTATGATTAACGCGTAATACAATGGCCCTCGCAACATCAATGGCTGCACCACCTCCAATACCAATTACACAATCTCTCTTGGTGTTATCCCAACAATCGGTACCGTTATAAACATCAGATTTTACAGGGTTTTTATGGATGTTCGAAAAAACTTCAACAGCTATAGATTGGGCTGATAACTGATCGATAAGTTTTTTAAAAAAAGGCAGTTCAGCAACCGTAGGATCTGTAACAATCAAGGGGGCGGCCAACTGATTCTTTTTTAAATAGGGGCCAAGTTCTTGAACCACACCTGCACCGAAACGAATAGTAGTGGGGAAATTATATTGTAGTATACTCATATCAAATGATTTCGAAATAACGATTTAATTCCCAGTCGGTAACAGGCTTTAAATATTGCCTCCATTCCCATTCTCTGGTAGCTATAAAATGATTTGTAAAAGCATCACCAAAAATTTCGGCAGCTAACCCTGATTGCTTCATTTTTGCTGTCGCTAATTCTAAAGTTGCCGGTAATCTTCCGTATTTTACCTCTTGATACCCATTACCGTTTGTTATACTTTGTAAGGATAGTTTATTTTCTATTCCGTATAATCCTGCACCAATGGATGCTGCTATGGATAAATAAGGATTCACATCTGCCCCCGGCACTCTTGTTTCTACTCTACAAGCATTTGCACTGTTGTTAAGTACACGA
>JAIEQT010000033.1 GCA_019747455.1 Chitinophagaceae bacterium
TGCTTGACTTGTAAAAATGATACAAAGGGCACCAAATAAGGCAGCAATCTTTCTCATGTTTTAATTTTGAACGAGAAAGATACTCCCAAAAAATAAATTACAAAAAAAATAGGGACAACCGGGTTAAATACGGTTTCTGGCTACTCTAGGATCCACAATTACTTCGTCTCGTTCAAAATCAAGTTTAATTCTCCATTTTTGAAGCGTTGCTGCACCTATAATTACCTCCTCGCTTAGCGAAGGCACTACCAAAAATTCATCACTAAGTAATATATCATCAATATAAAAATCTAATGCAATTCTTTCTGTAACGGTGATATATTGCCCTTCATTAGCAGTTTCCATTTTTCGACGCACTCCCAAGGCTTCGGGATTGCCAAGTGAAGACACAAAATCAGGATGAATGCAGGAGTGACTAGAACCACTATCAAAGAGTGTATATAATCGCTTTTCAGCCTGTGAACCTTGATATATAAGTGATCGCTTGATGATAGACATAATAAGCTTTTTTCAAAGCTAAAACATTCACGTAATGAATTTATCAGCTTGCGGCAAACACCTAACAAAATACCGTGATAACTCGTAACCCGTATCTCGCATCCCGTAACTTAAGCATACATCTCTACACGTAGTTCACGCACCCTTGCATCTTCCATATATTCATCAAATGTCATTAACCGATCGATGATTCCTTTTGGCGTTAACTCAATGATTCGGTTCGCAACGGTTTGCATGAAAGTATGGTCGTGTGAAGTGATAAACACAATACCCGGGAAGGTTTGACAGCCTTCGTTAAAACTTTGAATACTTTCCAAATCGAGGTGGTTCGTTGGCTGATCCAGGATAACAAGATTAGGGTTTTGTAACATCATCCGGCTTACCATACAACGTACTTTTTCTCCTCCACTTAATACGTTCGTTTTCTTTTGAATATCATCTCCGCTAAATAACATTTTGCCCAGGAAACCCCTGATAAAAGGTTCATCCGCATCGGTTACGTGGGGTGGTACATATTGACGTAACCAATCCATCAGGGTCAATCCTTCTTTGAAGAATTCACTATTTTCTTGTGGTAAATAGGCTTTGGTAATCGTAGTTCCCCATTCATATTTACCAGCATCGGCGATTGCATTTTCACTGATAATTTCGAAGAAGCTCGTAACGGCTAGTGGATCCTTACTTAAGAAAGCAATTTTATCTCCTTTACTAACACTAAATGTTACTTTATCAAATAGGGTTCTGCCGTCTACCGTTTTCTTTAGGTTCTCTACATTTAATATCTGATTACCTACTTCACGCAATGGCTGGAAAATAATACCGGGATATTTTCTATTCGAAGGTTCTATTTCTTCAATCGTTAATTTTTCCAATGCTTTTTTACGGGAAGTAGCTTGTTTACTTTTTGAAGCATTGGCAGAGAAACGAGCAATGAAATCGATCAAAGCCTGACGCTTCTCTTCCATTTTCTTATTCTTATCATTGATTTGTCGGCTCATTAACTGGCTGCTCTCATACCAGAAAGTATAGTTTCCGGTGAAAACCTTGATTTTAGAACGGTCTACATCGGCCACATGCGTACACACGGTATCGAGAAAGTGACGATCGTGACTAACAACCAATACTATATTTTCATAATCGGCTAAGAAATTTTCCAACCAACCGATTGTTTCAATATCCAAACCATTAGTAGGCTCATCGAGCAATAAAATATCCGGGTTTCCAAATAAAGCCTGTGCTAATAATACCCTTACTTTTAGATTAGAAGGTATGTCTTTCATGAGCGATTGATGTAAATCATCATTTACGCCCAAACTATTTAAGAAACTAGCGGCATTGCTTTCTGCTTCATACCCCCCCATTTCGCCAAATTCAGCCTCTAGCTCTCCTGCTTTCATACCATCCTCTTCGGAAAAATCTTCTTTCGCATACAGCGCATCTTTTTCATGCATCACATCCCATAATCTTCTATGTCCCATCAATACGGTATTCAATACAGTACACTCATCAAACTCAAATTGGTTTTGTTTCAATACCGCCATTCGCTCACCGGGGGTTATTTCTACCGTACCTTTATTGGGTTCAATTTCGCCACTTAAAATTTTAAGAAAAGTAGATTTACCGGCACCATTGGCACCAATCACACCATAACAATTACCCTTTGTAAAATTGATATTTACTTCATCGAACAACACCCTTTTTCCATATGCGAGGGTAATATTTCTTGCACTAATCATACGATACGCCTATTTTGAGGGCGCAAAGGTAAGGAATATTCGTCAGTGGTCAGTGGTCAATGGCTACCCTCTTGCACTTGGTATGGCATCTAGTCCTACAAAATCACCGGCTATATGTTTATAGTGTGCTGTAATCGCTATCATAGCGGCATTATCGGTGCAATATTCAAAGGGAGGAATAAATGTTTGCCAACCTTTTTGCGCACCAACATCTGTTAGTGCCTTGCGTAATCCTGTATTAGCGCTTACACCACCGGCTATACACACTCGCTTAATACCGGTTTGTTTAACGGCTTTCTGTATTTTTTTTATAAGAATATTTACGATAGTATATTGAATAGAAGCACATAAATCGTTTTTATTTTCTTCTATAAAAGCAGGTGTTTGTTTCTGTAAAAAGTATAATACAGATGTTTTCAATCCGCTAAAAGAAAAATTAAGTTCAGGTATTTGTGGCTCTGCAAATCTGAATTTTTGAGGATCGCCTAATTGTGCATATTTATCCATTAAAGGCCCTCCGGGATAAGGCAAGCCTAATAGTTTAGCTGTTTTATCAAAAGCTTCCCCCGCAGCATCATCAATGGTTTCACCAATAATTTCTAAATGCATGGGAGTATGTGCCAGTACTATTTGGGTATGCCCACCACTCACCGTTAAACATAAAAAAGGGAATTCAGGTTTTTGATCAGGAATTAAATTCGCCAATACATGAGCTTGCATGTGGTGCACCCCAATTAATGGTATGTTTAATGCCAATGCCATCGATTTAGCAAACTGGGCACCTACCAATAAACTTCCAATAAGTCCGGGCGACTGGGTGAAGGCGATTGCGCTAATAGACGACAGACGATGGACGATAGACGTTCCGACGTTCTGACGACCCGACGTTCCGACGTTCCGACGACCCGACGATAGTGCTTCCGAAACCACCGGAACAATGTTTTGCATATGAGCTCTACTGGCCAGTTCGGGCACTACACCGCCATATTGTTCATGTATTTTTTGGGTGGCAATACTATTCGACACGATTTTTCCATCCACGCATAAGGCTGCTGCCGTTTCATCACAGGATGATTCGATGGCCAGGATCGATATTTGTGTAGATTTATTTATGGGTTATGGGTTATAGGTTATAGGGAATAGGGAATAGGGAATAGGGAATAGGGAATAGGTAAAGGATTAATAAGATGCAAGATAAAACATAACCTTCCACCTTTCACCCAGACCCTATTTCGTTCTAATCGCCACCACAGGATCCATCTTTGCAGCGATAGATGCGGGAATAATACCGGCTAGTATACCCAGTACAATACAAATACTTAGCGCAAGGGCTACTATATTGGGGGCAATAAAAATTGGGAATGGTAATACAGAGCTTAACACAAGCGATAATATCCAAACCAATCCCAATCCTACTAAACCCCCGATGATACACAAGAAAGCACTTTCGAGTAGAAACTCAGTGAGTATAGTGCGGCGCTTCGCGCCGATAGCTTTTTTCAAACCGATCTGACTTGTTCTTTCCCGAACAGTAACAAACATAATATTGGCTACCCCAAAGGCCCCTACCAACAAACTCAAGCCTGCAATAAACCATCCACCCGTACTTACTTGTCCAAAAAATCCTTTTACCTGCTCACTAAACATGGCTACATCGTTACAAGAAAAATTATCCTCCTGTTGCGGACTTAATTTGCGAATTTGTCTCATTACACCATTGAGTTCGTCTTGTAATGCCGAGGAAGCAATACCCTGCTTACCTTGAACCATGATATATGGGTTACTATTGTCGGGATTATAAATTGAAGCAAAATATCGATAGGGAACCAACACACTTTGATCGTAATCATAACCACCCACAAAACTTTGGCCTTGTTTTTTGATAACCCCTACCACATACACTTTTCTACCACTATACGATACTTCTTTGTTGACGGCTTTTTCTGCATTGCCAAATAACTCCTCAGCAACTTTATTACCGATTACGCCAACGGGCACACCCCGCACAAAATCAGATTCATTCAAATATCTTCCCTCTTGTATTTCTATGGTTTGAATACTATTGAATTCATTGGTAATACCGTACAACCCTACCCCACTAAGAATATTATCCTCATAACTTAAGCTCACATTATTGCTTACAAAAAAAGCTGCAAAAGCGGCCAATTGGCTTTTGGTTTTTACAAAACGCAACTCTTCATATTTCATGGCAGGGCGTTTCAAATATTTCCACCAAGGATAATCAGGCCCTCCCCCATAATTCCATTTATCTATATAGATTGTGTTATTACCTAATGATTTAATATCTGTTTGCACTTTTCGCTCAAGACTATCTACCGTTGCCAATACACCTATGATACAAAAGATACCGATAGTAATACCAAATAAGGAAAGAAAAGTGCTCAATTTATTTACCCTTAGCTCCTGCAATGCCATGCGGAAACTATTCCATAAAATACTAAGGAGTTTGATCATATTCAAATGTACAATGTGATATTCATTTGAAAAGCGGATTTATGTAAACGGTTTATTATACTGTTCAACTCTTTTATTTAAAGAAAAACGGCAAGTTGTACAAATAAAACAATTGTATAAAAACATTGTAATTAAGTGCATTAGCATCAGTTCCTGTGTTATTTTTGCACAGATTAAACCAATAAACTTGCTATATGACCTGGAAACAAGTGTTTACTTCATCGGTTGGTAAAAAGCTGGTAATGGGCCTAACCGGCATTTCTTTGATTCTATTTCTGATTGTTCATGCTTCTCTGAATGCTTGTATTTGGGCTAATGATGGAGGGGAAATGTTTAATCATGCTGCCCATTTTATGGGAAGTAATGTGGTACCCCGTATCCTGGAAATAGGTTTATTTGGAGGTATCATACTTCACATATTTCAAGGTTATTTATTAACGCTTGAAAACCGTAAAAAAAGATCCGTTGGATATGCTGTTAGTTATGCCGATGGTAGTAAATGGTATAGTCGGAGCATGGGTTTACTCGGAACCTTAATCTTATTATTCCTAGTTATTCACCTTGCTCATTTTTGGTTCCC
>JAIEQT010000221.1 GCA_019747455.1 Chitinophagaceae bacterium
ACATCCATAAGCGATAATTATTTTTCCATTCTACCTCTTGCTCTGTTCCCCAGTTATGCCAATAAGAACCATGGGATACTCTGCTTGGTTCATAAAATTTCCAAAGCGAGGGCAGGGTATAATCTTCATGCCATTCCGCTCTTCGGGCTCTCATCAAATCTCTATTGGCATCATAAATATTGAAAGTAGGATCTAAGGTAAAATCGAGTGCAATCAATTCATTCATTACTTTGTTCCAGTGCTCGCTATAGGGAGCTGCGGCTTGTTTCCAAAGTTTACCGGCCTCTTCAAAACGATCTTGTTCATTGTTATAATTATAAGTGGCAGGGTACTGTTGAATTGTTTTGTCTGTGAATAGCGCTTCGGGTAATCCATACCAATGCTCCATACTAGTTAATCCCGATCTCGCAGAATTCAACACATTCCATCTCGCTACATCCATTTGCGCGTGATGGCAAGCGGAACGTAATCCTAATTTTTTATTTTCTCTGAGGGCGGCATCCATCACTTCCGGTGAGGCACCAAAAAATTTAATTCCATCAGCCCCTTTTTTTGCATTTTCATTTACCCAGGCTCGTGCAGCTTCAGCAGTGTTGATGGGTGTTTTAGAACCTTGTCCGAATGCTGTATAGGCATAAATTCTCGGTGCTGTAATCGTATTAGCAGCACTCTTTTTTTTATGATCGAGCACCCAATCCAACCCATTACCGCAAGATGGATCGCGTATCGTGGTAATGCCATGAGCCATCCATAATTTAAAAACATATTCCGCAGGGGTTCCTTGTTCTTTACCCCCAATATGTCCGTGCATGTCTATTAAACCGGGTAATACATACATGCCTTCACAATTGAGTTCTTTGCCATTTGGCTTTAACACCGGGCGGCGTTGTGCATTAATGGGCATACCCGGATTACCAACAGTACTAATTTGTACAATTCGATTATTTTCAATTACAATATCTACCGGTCCATTAGGAGGGGCGCCGGTACCATTAATTAAGGTAACACCACGGATAATGAGTTGTGTATAAGGACCGTCACCTTCTTTTTTTTCAGGTGAAGGTTGAATTTGAGCCTGCGATGAAAATATAGCAGTAAAACAAAAAATAGTTAATAATCTTTTCCTAAGCATAGCAGTTATTTTAGCGTATATAATTTATCCAGATAAGCCAGTATGGTTTTATTTACATTATTAATAGCCATTTTAATATCCCATTTTGTTTTATCTCTTTCGCCTACTTCATTCGAAATAGTTCTTACTTGTAAAAAAGGGATGGCGAATTCTCTACATACATAATGCAGAGCGGCTCCTTCCATCGATTCGATATCGGGATGATATTTTTTGGTGATCGTTTTGATTCTTTTTTCACCGGTAGTAATTTGGTTAACCGAAATACCCACTACTTCCGGGAGTTTTAGTAGGTTGTATTCCTTCAGCCAGGGGTTGGGTAATTTCTTTTTTTCAAAAGGGGGATAATTGGATTTTTCCAATTTCAGGTCAAAGATATCTTTCCAGTTTTTTTGTTCTTCCACGCCCATATCTGCCATTATTTCTTCTCGCACAACCACCGTTTTGCCGATAGGTATTTTGGGGTTAAATGAGCCGGCAATCCCCGCCTGTAAAATCAAATCGGGTTTTTCCTCGTATATTAACCTAGTTAGGGATACGGCACTGGAGAGCATACCAACACCTGATTGGTAAAATTGCACTTTTAAGCGCTTACTATCGTTGCTATATAGATCTTTGAGGTGAACAAAAGCCGGCATCCATTCTCCGGTTGTAGCTGCTGTAATGACTACTCTCATAAGTGTAAAGTTGATGAAAAAGCACCAACTTTCGTCATTTTCGTACCTTTGCTGAAAACGAAGGAACTGGGATGGTATATTTAACTCGACAGGAACATTTTAATGCCGCACATAAACTTTATAACCCCAATTGGAGTAAAGAGCAGAATGAGGCTGTTTTCGGGCCCTGTGCCAATGAAAACTGGCATGGGCACAATTATGATCTTTTTGTTACGGTTAAGGGCAATCCTAACCCGGATACTGGATTCTTATTTGATGTTAAAGTGTTGAGTAAACTGATAAAAATACACGTTACCGACCATTTAGATCATAAAAACCTGAATATTGATGTACCTTTCATGTCGGGTAAAATGTGCAGTACTGAAAATCTGGCAATTGCTATTTGGAATCAATTGGCACCACATTTGCCGGTAGAAGTTAAGTTACATTGTATCAAACTCTATGAAACACCTCGGATATATGTGGAATATTTTGGGTAATTTCGATAGTTCATTAGGATGGGAATCATGAAGTTTAAGTTAATTGTTTAGTAATTTTTATAAATTATTAAACAAAATAATTTAATCTCCGTTATATAAGAATTAGTTGGCCACTTGATCAGCACACTTCTGAAACAGTTCCAACGGAAGCATTTTCACGTTTATTATTGCTACATGCACGAAAAAAGGGTTACAGTATTTAGGAAAGAGCATTTTAATGCAGCTCACCGGCTACATAATCCTAATTTGGCAGATGAGCAGAACAAGTCTGTTTTTGGATTATGCAATAATGCTAATTATCATGGACATAATTACGAACTAATTATCCAAGTAACCGGCAATATTGATCCTGAAACCGGATATGTAATAGACATGAAACAGTTGAGCGATCTTGTAAAAGAAAAAGTATTATTAAAATTTGATCATAAAAATTTGAACCTTGATACGGTTGAATTCAAAGCCTTAAACCCAACTGCGGAAAATATTGCAGTGGTGATTTATGATTTGCTGCGGGCTGAATTGGATCAGGCTCTTGATTTAAAAATAAGGTTATATGAAACAGAAAGAAACTTTGTTGAATATCCGGCTTAACGGAGATAAGATAGAATTAAGCGACACTTTGATAGATGAGATCGGGGATAATCATATCAGCACATCGGTAGATACGCCAATGCGGGCAGATGCATTTGATAAATCAGAAGAAGAAAAATTAGCTATCATCCAAGATCATTTTAAAGCCATCATGGAAACCTTGGGTTTAGACTTAACAGATGACAGTTTGAAGGGTACGCCCAAACGTGTGGCTAAGATGTACGTGAAAGAAATTTTTAGCGGATTGAACCCTGCTAATAAACCTGTGATGGCATTGTTCGATAATAAGTATAAGTATAATGAGATGTTGGTAGAAAAGAATATTTCATTCTACAGTAACTGTGAACACCATTTTGTACCTATTATGGGGAAAGCGCATGTAGCTTATATCAGCAATGGTAAAGTAATTGGTTTAAGTAAGCTTAATAGGTTGGTAGAATATTTTGCTAAACGTCCGCAAGTACAAGAGCGCCTCACTATGCAAATAGGAAAAGAGCTGCAACAAATATTAGGTACAGAAGATGTAGCTATTGTAATTGATGCTAAACATCTTTGTGTGGCCAGTAGAGGAGTAGAGGATGATACCTCTTCTACGGTTACTGCTTTTTATGGTGGTAAGTTCAAGGAAGAAAAAGTAAAAGACGAGTTTTTGCGTTATCTTGAGCTGAAAACTGAGTTTTAGATGTCGTCAATCGCATACGTATTCCCCGGACAAGGAGCGCAGTTCTCCGGCATGGGTAAAAATTTATATGAGTCTAGTACCCTGGCCAAATCACTTTTTGAATCGGCTAATGAAATTTTAGGTTTTCGCATCAGCGATATTATGTTTACCGGTACGGATGAAGCATTAAAGCAAACAGATATTACCCAGCCGGCTGTTTTCATTCATTCGGTAGTAGCATACCATACGCTTGATAATCCTAGTCCGGCAATGGTTGCAGGGCATTCTTTAGGAGAGTTTTCTGCATTAGTGGCTAACAAAACACTTTCTTTTGAAGATGCTTTGAAGCTTGTAAGTATACGTGCTAAAGCTATGCAGAAAGCATGTGAGCAAAACCCTTCTACTATGGCTGCGGTTTTGAACTTAGCAGATGATGTAGTTGAAAATATTTGTAAACAAGTTCAAGATGAAACAGGAGAGATTGTAGTAGCGGCAAATTATAATTGTCCGGGACAATTAGTAATAAGCGGAACGATAAAAGGGATTGATATAGCTTGCATTAAGATGAAAGAAGCAGGTGCTAAAAGAGCTTTGGTATTGCCTGTTGGTGGCGCTTTTCATTCGCCGCTCATGGCCCTTGCTAAAGAAGAACTTGCTGCGGCTATTGCTGCCACTCATTTTAACACACCTACTTGCGGAGTATATCAAAATGTGGTTGCCAAAGCAGTAATTGATCCTGCAGCCATCAAACAAAATCTAATTGATCAGTTAACAGGTGCTGTTAAATGGACGCAATGCGTACAAGCTATGGTAGCAGATGGTGCTACTAGTTTTGTGGAGTGTGGACCTGGAAAAGTACTACAGGGATTAGTAGGAAAGATCGCAGGATCTGGGGTATCGTTAAGTGGCGTTAGCTGATTATTGCAAACCTAAAGCTGTTATAATTGGGTTGTTCCAGGCTGGTATACCGCTTCTTGTACTTGTAGGATATTCGGCAATACCAAAACCTTCATCATACTCCCAAACAGCCCACCCCATTTTATATTTTACGAGGGTATTGCGAACATCTTGGTGATATTTCAATCTACTATCAGCGGGTGCATACACTCTGTATACGCCAAATTCATTACAAATAACTGGTACGTTTTTATTTAAGCCCCAGTTGTAAACATAGCGTATGGCATAGTTGATAGAATCACTATTATATTTTTGTCCACCGTACCAATTCAATAAATTTTTGATATCGGTGGGTGTAGTAGTTGTAATCAAAGCACTTACATTTTGCGGGTTAGCCGGGTAAGGTACATTTCTCAAATTACTGTAGGGAGGTCCCGACCAATCGGCACCCTGGTGGGTGAAAATATAAGGGTCATAAAAATGAAAATTGTAAACAATATTTTTACTGTTATAGGGTTGTATGAAAGTAAGATCGTACCAACTATTCCAATTTTCTGCGCCGGCTACAATATAATGATCAGGTGCCGACTCTCGAATGGATTGAATTATCTGTCCTTGAAATGGCATCCACCAATTTTTATCGATTCCGGCTACAGCCTGTGCAGCGCCTACATGCGGCTCATTCCACACTTCAAAAAAAACTTGTGTAGTATCGTATTTCTTAAAATAGGTAGCCAGGTTTTTCCAGAAAAGGCGAAAGCTGCTACGGGTGGTTGGTTCTGTTGTAAGCTCCCCATTTTTAGTACAGTTTAAAAGTAGAATATTTTCTTTTCATTCATTGATTTAGTTCTATCGG
>JAIEQT010000212.1 GCA_019747455.1 Chitinophagaceae bacterium
GTGTGCATGTTGCAACAAATAGGGACTCGTTTCTTGCGCTAACTTATTGATATTATTTTTTTACAGGTTTCAACGAACTCGCCAAAAACTGATCAAGCGCAGCAACCATACTGGGCTGCTTTGGGCTAGGTACTTTTATATCCAGGGTAAAGCCAGCATCTTCAACCGCCTTCGAGGTGTTATTACCAAAAGCACCCATAACAGTACCATTTTGTTTGAAAGAAGGATAATTGTCTAACAAGCTCTTAACGCCACTAGGTGTGAAAAAACAAATCACTTGATAGTGCTGATTATCTAAAACCGATTTAATATCATTACTGATGGTTCGATACATAAATCCAAGCGTAAACTCACATTTATTATTTTTCAACCAGCTTACAATTTCATTATCTTGTTGATTTTCACTACATACATATAGAAACTTCTCCGATTCTTTATGCTTATTGATTACATCAAAAAGGCTCTTATTGGTGCCATCGGCACCATAAAAAACTTTCCGCTTGCGGTATAAAATGAACTTTTGAAGATAAAGGGCAACAGCCTCTGTGATACAGAAGTATTTTGTATCCTGTCCGATACTAATTTTCATTTCCTCACTCATCCGAAAGAAATGATCAATTGCATTTCGACTGGTGAAAATAACAGCTGTATAATAACTGATATCTATCTTTTGTTTGCGAAATTCTCTGGCAGGGATTCCTTCCAGCACAATAAATGGATGGAAAACCAGTTCTACCGGATATTTTCTCTCTAAATCAAAATAAGGTGATTTTTCACTTTCCGGCCTCGGTTGGGAAATAAGTATACGATTCTTCGTTTTGGTATTCGCCGATTGCTTTGCCCCGTTCATACTCATGCTTGTAACAGTATATTTTGCAAATGTACGTTAGCCGATATAATTCACCAATAGCTTGTAAAGCAATACAATAGGTGTTATTTCAACTGCGCAAAGGTACAGGAAAAAATGAAAGGGGTTTAGTTTTAAATCATTCCTGAGAGATCCAAAAGAAACCAAATACCTATAAACAAACAATAAACAAATAATTCCGACACCCACCGTTACTATTACCGGAAGTATGGCCGGTTGAGCAAAAGCAAATAAAACCACCAGTGGCAGCAGAAGTACACCCATAATTCTATTCACCGTAGCCACAAGGAATAAGTAGGCGGAAGCCGCGTCTTTGTTATTAAAAACCCATCCGGCAAAGGATATAAAAAAATATTTGCCTGTATATGTGGTTAGAATCAGCGCTGCTATATAAGCAAAGAGTTTTTCGAAAACCAAGGCCGACCATCCATAATACCGGGTAAGTAAACTCAGAAAAAGAGCAGCGCTTATTACAAAAAATAAATTGATAAGCAAAGACGCCAATCCGTTCTGCAGTAGCTGTTCCCGCGTTTGCTTTTGGCGTAAAGAAGTTTGAAAAAAAAGCAGAAAAAGATTCCTAAAATATTTAGGGAATAATGCTTTGATAAAGGCTAATAAGAAAACCAAGAACAGTACCACATAAAAAAGTTCATCTTTCAAAACGCCATTATAATAACTGATTACCTGGTATGCCGGGGTGGCAAATAATGGTAAATAAGGGTGATACATATATTTACGGTAGCCGGAAGTATCTTTTGTTGGTTGAACTAATGAGAGCGCTGCTTTAGCAATAGAATCCCTGCGAATACTATCTGTACGCAGTAATTGAAGGCTATCTGCTATCTTGCGGGCTGATAAGGAATCGATAGTTTGTGTTAGCTGGGGTGTTGAGTCGGTACGGGTAACTGAGTCGGTTTGAGCCAATACGGCGGTACCCCACAAAACCCAAAAAAGAAGACTTATAAGCGTCTTAAAAAATTGCATACCACAAAAATATCAAATTGGCCGGCATATATATTCATATTCCTTTTTGTAGAAAAGCATGTCATTATTGCGATTTCCATTTCTCAACCGGTTTAGCTGCTATGGAGGATATGGGATCAGCGATTTGTAACGAGTTATATCAAAGAAGAGATTTTTTAGCCCATACCCCCATTTCCACCATTTATTTTGGAGGCGGTACCCCCTCTCTACTACCTAATCATATCCTACAACAAATACTAGAGACCATCAACAAATATTTCTCTTTTGAAAAGACTGTTGAAATTAGTTTTGAAGCCAATCCGGATGATATAACAAAAGAGGCATTAACGCAATGGATGCAGGCAGGTATCAACAGGTTGAGTATAGGGATACAATCCTTTCAGGAAGCGGATTTAGCCTGGATGAATAGGGCACATACCGCAGCGCAATCTTTTCAATGTATTGAACGGATAAAGGAGGTTGGGTTTACAAACTATTCCATTGATTTAATTTATGGTAGTCCTGCTTTAACAGATAAGGGATGGGAAGAAAATTTAGACATAGTAGTTCAAAATAATATCAAACATCTTTCTGCCTATGCTCTTACCGTAGAACCAAGAACTGCCTTAGCAAGGCAAATTCAGCAACAAAAAATAGCTGATGTTGATCCGGATAAACAAGCTAAACATTTCAACATGTTAAGCGCTTGGGCAAACCATCATAACTATACTCATTACGAGATCTCCAATTTAGCCATTGAGGGTTATAGAAGCAATCATAATACTAATTACTGGAAGGGCGTACCGTACTTAGGTATTGGCCCTTCTGCCCACTCTTTCAACGGCAACAAAAGAGGTTGGAATATCAGTAATAACGCATTATATATACAAGCACAGAAAATTAATATGGTTATATATGAGGAAGAAGTGCTAACGGATACACAACGTGCCAATGAATATATCATGACTTCCCTCAGAACTATCGAGGGCTTGGATTTAACACATATGCAAGCATTACTGGGGGAAACTGCTGTTATGAGGATTTTGTTGAGTGCAAAAAAAGCTATCGAGAATGGACGTTTACAAAGAGAAAATAATATACTCGTGCTTACCCAAGCGGGGAAATTTTTAGCTGATGGTATTGCTTCCGATTTATTTTTATAATAGCTAGTGAATGCTATCAATAATTTTACATTAACAGCACTAAAATAATTTTGTTTATCGAATTCTTTTATTTTTTTAGAAAATCTGAAACATTTTATTGTAAGTTCTTTTCAATCATAGCAAAACCATCGGCAGGTAACAGTTGTTCCCATAAAATTCGATAAATAGTTGCCGCAATTGGCATATCAGCGCCAATATGCTGATTTAATAAATACACGCATTTACTCGCATTATACCCCTCTGCAACCATATTTAATTCCAATTGAGCGGCTTTTACAGAATACCCCTTACCTAACATATTTCCGAAAGTTCTGTTTCTACTGTAGAGTGAATAACAGGTTACAAGTAAATCACCCAAGTACACCGAAGCCGCATAATTGGGAACACAGCCTGAAAGATGTTGTTCTGAGTCATTTATTTTCTTTAAAAAGCTAACCATTTCATCGGCCGCTGCAGCTATATATACACTTTGAAAATTATCGCCATAGTCAAGTCCGTGGGCTATTCCGGCCCCAAGTGCATATATATTTTTTAGTACTGCCGCATATTGTACACCGATAATATCAGTATTAACAATCGTATTGATATACTCAGTTTTGAAATTGCTTGCTAAATAATGCGTAGCTTTTTCATCGATACCTGAAAACGTTAGATAGGAAAGCTTTTCAGCAGCCACTTCTTCGGCATGACAGGGGCCCAGAATGGTGAAGTAATCTTCTATATCTAATGCAATCGCATCTTGTAAATAATCGTTCAGCAATTGATTAGATCCCGGGAGTACTCCTTTTACGGCCGACATAATTTTCTTCCCACTCCATGTAGAAATAGGAATTGATTGTACAGTTTCTGCAACATAAGCCGAGGGAACGGCGATAACTAATACCTCTGCCGCATCTACAACATCAGATAATTCCTGACGTAAGTGTAATTGATCGGGATTGAAATAAGCCCCACTCAGATAATGCGGATTATGTCTCCTTTTTTGGAGGTACTGAATACTATCCGGGTTCCGAACCCACCAATAAATAGAATTGCCATTATCGGTTAAAATTTTGGCTAATGCGGTAGCCCAGCTTCCACTTCCAATGATCCCAAACTGCATATGGCTCGTTTATGCAGCAAATATAGGTAATAGGTTATAGGTAAAAGAAGGAGTCTGTACCCTATTACCTTTCCCTAGTCCTTCTTCTTCTCTTCAAATAATTTATCTTTTGCTGTTTTCTTCACCAAAGTCCCATCTTTCAATGTTTTGCTTACAGTGGTATAAGGGCCAGTAACTACTTCATCGCCTTCTTTTAAGCCTTCAATAATTTCAATATTATTTAAATCCTGAATAGCTGTTTTTACTTTTATCTGCTTTACCTTATTATCCTTTTGTAGGATGAAAACAACTTCTTGCAAATCATCTCCAGCAGTTACTGATTTTGGTGCATCACTGTTTACACTTTCATCTTTTTTCTTCTCATTCTTAGTCGTATTGCTGCTGTCTTTTGGATCTCTGGTAGTAACCGCATTCAACGGAACAGAAAGTACATTTACATGACTTTTTGTTTGGATATCGGCGCTGGCCGTCATGCCCGGACGAAAAGGAAAACTTTTCCCTTTTATAACAAGATCCTTGTAGCTATCGGGTAATAACCGGATATGTACTTTATAATTCGTTACTTCTGTTGTTGATGACCCTGCTCCTAATGCAGAACCAGTTGTTGGATTTGCGATTTTATAAACCAAACCCTTGAATTTACGATTGCTATAAGCATCTACTTCTACAATAGCCGTATCTCCCAATTTTACTTTTGGAATATCGTTCTCTCCAACATCTACCCGCACTTCAATACTTCTCATATCAGCAACGCGCATCATTTCTGTACCCACATTAAAACTATTACCGGCAACGCGCTCTCCTTTTTTAATGGCCATCAAACTTATAATACCATCCATAGGAGATACGATAACGGTTCTGCTTATATCTTTATCAGCTCTATTTAATTGAGCCTGAACACTGGCCACAGCAGCTTGCGCGCTCTTTATACCTTCCGTTGCAGCAGTATAATTCGCTTTTGCCGCACGGTATGCTTGCTCAGCCTGTTCAAATTCCAACCTACTAATTACTTTCTCATCAAATAGCCTTTTTTGTCGATTATACTGTGTTTCTGTTTGATCTAAAGTAGCTTTTAATGCACCTAACTGAGCTGTTGAATTAGATACCTGGGCTTTCTGTTGATTAACACCGGCAGCCACTTGATCTCTCTGAGAATTTAAAATATCTGCATAAATACGGGCTAATACCTGTCCGCGACGAACACTATCTCCC
>JAIEQT010000239.1 GCA_019747455.1 Chitinophagaceae bacterium
TGTTGGAAACCCCTACCTTTGCCCCCCGAATTCAAAAAAAGTAATATGGCTACCATTACACGTGAAAACATTGGTTTGTTAAATGATAAGCTTACCGTAACCCTAAGTAAAGAAGATTATTATGCCGGCTTTGAACAAAGCTTGAAGAAGTATGCAAAAAATGCGAATATCCCCGGTTTTAGAAAAGGTATGGTACCCGCCGGGTTAGTGAAGAAAATGTATGGTCAAAGTGTTTTTACGGATGAAGTATTTCGCAAAGTAGAAGCTGAATTGAACGCTTATATCGGGAAGGAACAACTCGATATTTTTGCACAGCCATTACCATTAGATGTTGACGCACGGGCTTTAGATATGAATAATCCGGCTGATTATGCTTTTGCATTTGAGATTGGATTGAAGCCGGATTTCGAATTAAATCCATCTTCCATAACGGTAACCCGTTATAAGATCACTGTTTCAGAAGATATGATCAATGATGAAGTGGCTCGTTTACAAACACGCTTTGGTAAAATGACCGAGCCTGAAAACGTAAGCAGCGACGATAATGTATTGAATGTTACATTTACCGAAACCGATCCTTCAGGTGCTGTATTGGAAGGGGGTATTACAAAAGACAACTCCTTATTAGTAAAATATTTTGCATCTTCCTTCCGTCATAATGTAGAAGGAAAGAAAAAAGATGATATCATCCATCTACAAATTAGTAAGGCCTTTGAAGATAAAGAAGCCGAAACTATTTTGGCGGATTTAGGTTTACAAAAAGAAGACGCCAATCGCTTCTTCAACCTAACTATTACAAAAGTTGGATTAGTAGAGAAAGCCGAATTGAATGAAGAATTCTTCCTAGCTGTTTATCCTAATAATGATGGTATTAAAACAGAAACGGATTTTAGAAATGCCGTTAAAGAAGAGATAGAAAAATATTATGACCAATCTGCCCGTAATCAAATGCAGGATCAGATTTATCATGCCTTACTCGACAATGTATCTATTGAATTTCCTGAAAGCTTCTTAAAACGCTGGTTACAATCGGGTGGCGAAAAGCCAAAAACAGCTGAAGAAGCTGAAAAAGATTATCCCGTTTTTGTAAATCAACTAAAGTGGACATTAATCAGCTCAAAACTCACGCAAGAGAACAAAATTGAAGTAATGCCGGAGGATATCCGAAATTTTGCTAAAATGCAGTTGTTTAGCTATATGGGCGGACAGCTTGGCGCTTTAGGAGATAACCAGCAATGGGTTGATGATTATGCAAATCGAATGATGCAGGATAAAAAATTTGTTGAAGACAGCTATCATCGTATTAGTGCTGAAAAACTCTTTGGTGTTTTGGAAACACAGGTTACTGCTAAGGAAGCTCCTATTAGTGTTGAAGAATTTACAAAAATGGTTGAGAATCATCACCATTAATAGTTGTTGCGTTATTGGATTATTAAAAACGTAACCCTGCCCTTTTGTCGGTTACTCACAGTTTGCACAGATTTTGACAATATGCTATTATTATAGGGGTAAAACCCCTTATCTTCAAAGCGAAAAATAGTAGTATGAACATTGGACATGAATTTGAAAAATTTGCTGTAAAACATCAGGGTATTAGCAGTGCTGTGATGCATAATTATAAAGTAGCTACACAACAGGTTACTAATCTTACCCCTTATATCATTGAAGAGAGGCCTTTAAACGTGGCCAGTATGGACGTATTCAGCCGTCTCATGATGGACCGCATAATTTTTTTGGGCGAAGGTATCAACGATTATGTAGCTAATATAGTAACTGCACAATTACTGTTTCTGGAAAGTACCGACCGTAGCAGAGATATACAAATGTATATTAATAGCCCCGGGGGTAGTGTATATGCCGGCTTAGGAATTTACGACACCATGCAGTTTATAGGCCCTGATGTAGCTACTATTTGTACAGGTATTGCGGCTAGTATGGGGCAGATTTTGCTTTGTGCCGGTGTAAAAGGTAAACGAACCGCATTGAAGCATAGTAGGATCATGATTCACCAACCAAGTGGTGGAATTGGCGGACAAGCAAGCGATATAGAGATCACTGCAAGAGAAATAAAAAAACTAAAACAAGAATTATATACAATCACCGCTAATCATACCGGTAAATCGGTTGAAACTATTGCTAAAGATAGTGACCGTGATTTTTGGATGACGGCATTAGAAGCAAAAGAATATGGTTTGGTAGATGAGGTACTTTTAACAAATCCAAGAAAAGAAAAAAAATAAATCCATGATGCAACAGAAATATATTAGTCCCTTTGTGAATGATGATGAAGAAGATGAACCAAAAGAGGAGAAAGCGCCCCCGATACCCGATTTCATGAATAAAAAAATGGAAAAGCTTTTTTTTGAAAAAAGAGCTGTGTATTTATGGGGAGCTGTAGAAGATAAATCAGCCAGAGATGTAGTAAGTAAATTATTATTATTAGAGGCCGATAAGCCTGGAGAAGAGATCAAATTTTATATTAATAGTCCGGGTGGAGTGGTAACCAGTGGAATGGTTATTTACGACACTATGAAAATGATCCAAAGTCCGGTGAGCACTATTTGTATGGGCCTGGCTGCCAGTATGGGTTCTATTTTATTGAGTGCAGGTGTTAAAGGAAAGAGAGCTATTTATCCTCACGGGGAAGTAATGATTCACCAACCAAGTATTGGTGGTTATTTTCAAGCAACGAGCGCAGATATTGAGATTCATGCCAACCAAATTCGTAAAACCAAAGAATTAGGTGCCAAAATATTAGCAGACAATTGTGGTAAATCAGTTGACCAAATTATGACAGATTTTGACCGAGATTACTGGATGGATGCGAATGAAGCAGTTGCATATGGTATTGTAGATAGCATTTTGAGCAAAATTTAATGGTTTTGGGAGTAGTTCTCCCCTTTTATCCTAATTAATACCGTATAGTTCGGTAAATGCGTAGCTTTGCTCTGTTATGGCAAAAACATCTAGTTTACATTGTTCGTTTTGTGGGCGAACCCGCGATGAAGTTAAAATACTTATTGCCGGGCAAGAGGGGCATATTTGTGAGAATTGTGTAGATCATGCCCAAGAAATTATTGAGCAAGAATTAAGTGCCAAAAAAATTACTGGCGCAGACGATCATAAATCAGGCTCTAAACTCAATGTTCGCAAACCTATTGAAATCAAGAAGTTTCTCGATGAATATGTAATTGGGCAGGATGATGCAAAGAAAGTATTGAGTGTTGCCGTTTATAATCATTACAAACGTATTAATAACCGCCAGGTTTCCGAAGATGTAGAGATAGAGAAAAGTAATATTGTAATGGTTGGCGAAACGGGTACCGGCAAAACGTTATTAGCAAAAACCATTGCTCGTTTATTAAATGTTCCATTTGCTATTGTAGATGCTACCGTATTTACTGAGGCAGGCTATGTAGGCGAAGATGTTGAGAGTATGCTTACTCGTTTATTACAAAACTGTAATTATGATGTAGAAGCGGCTGAACGTGGAATTGTTTATGTAGACGAAATTGATAAGATAGCAAGGAAGGGAGATAATCCGTCTATTACCAGAGATGTAAGCGGAGAAGGTGTTCAACAGGGATTATTGAAAATGTTGGAGGGTACTGAAGTGTTGGTTCCGCCACAAGGTGGCAGAAAGCATCCTGAACAAAAAATGATCAAAGTTGATACTAAGAATATTCTATTCATTTGCGGAGGAGCATTTGATGGAATTGATAAAATTATCGCCCGCAGAGTAAATACGAACGCTATTGGGTTTAGTGTAAATAAAGAAGAGCAAGAACTACAGCGAAAAAATCTATTACAGTTTATAAACGCTCAAGATTTAAAAAGTTTCGGGTTAATACCAGAATTATTAGGTCGTTTACCAGTTGTTACACATCTCAATCCTTTAGATGCCGAAACGTTAAGAGGTATCCTTACCGAGCCTAAAAATTCTTTAATTAAGCAGTATACCCGCCTGTTTGAATTGGAAGGAATTGATTTGGATATAGACCCTGAAGTATTTGATTTTATGGTGAACAAGGCCATGGAATATAAATTAGGGGCAAGAGGATTAAGAAGTATTTGTGAAAGTATTCTTACGGATGCCATGTTCGAATTACCCGGAACAGGAACAAAAAGATTTACAGTAACCATCGAATATGCTGAAAAAATGTTCGGTAAAAGCAAACTCAGCGCATTAAAAGTAGCATAAACATGAACGAATTAATAGACAAATTGATAAAGGAAGCAGGATTAGATGCCAATCAAGCGCAAAAAGCAGTAGAAACCATCGCAGGTTTTGTAAAAGAGAAATTCCCCATGTTAGCAGGAGCTGTGGATACTATTTTTTCTGCCGGTACTAAGGCAGACGATACTATTTAGTTGGAATATGTATACTGAACCTACTGCCTTTTGAAAGCTCACTAACAATTTCAAGTTTTCCGTTGTGCCTATTTATTAGATCACTACAAAGCATTAGTCCAAAACCACTTCCCTTTTCCAAAGAGGTGCCTGCCGTAGTATAATAATTTTTGGCTTTGATTTTTTCAATGGTTTGATCATCCATTCCAATGCCAGAATCTTGCACAATAATGAGCGTTTCTGAAGTATTTTTTTCAGCCCTGATCTCAATAGCCCCTCCCTCCGGGGTAAATTTTATAGCATTGCTAATTAAATTTCGTAATACTATTCGAATCATTTCCTTATCTGCAATTAATTCTGTACCTGCCACTATATGATTAAAAAATTTAACCCCTTTTCGCTGTAATAACATACGATGTTCTTCTTCCAAACTCTTTATGATCTGAGAGATATTCACTTTTACTTTCTCTAAGTTTTTACCCTGCATTTGTCCGCGCAACCAAAACAAGAGATTGTCTAATAAAGACGTAGTACCCATGTATTGAGTTTCCAATTGAACCAAAAGTTGTTTTGCCTGATCATCGGGGATGATACCTTGATTTACCAAATTCAATATACCCTTGGTGTTTACCAGTGGGTTACGCAAATCATGAGAGATGATTGATAATAATTTATCTTTTGTTCGGTTATCGGATTCTAATAACTTATTTTGTTCAGATATCTCTGTATTTAACGTTCTTAGTTCAGCCGCATGATCTTCGATCAATCTATTCTTTTTACGAAGCTCAATACCTAAGAATTTTTGGCGCTGGAAATTAATAAAAACCAATACTACTAAAACCGCCAAAATAATCATGATAAATGTGCCTACCGTTATAATATAAAACTGTTCACGGGATACTCGTTCCGCTCTGCTGATAGCATTTTCGCGCTCAATACGCGTGCTTTGTTGTTTTTTGATAATATCAATAAAACCGGAAGCAT
>JAIEQT010000358.1 GCA_019747455.1 Chitinophagaceae bacterium
GCTTTTAAAGATGGGGATACCATTGTGGTTGAACCTTGGAGAGCTAATGCCTTCCCTATCATTAAAGATTTGATGGTAGATCGCTCTGCTTTTGATCGTATTATTCAAGCCGGGGGGTATATCAGTGTGAATACCGGTAATGCTGTTGATGGAAATGCAATTCCCATCAATAAGAAAGATGCCGACGATAGTTTTGCAGCTGCCATGTGTATTGGTTGCGGGGCTTGTGTGGCAGCTTGTAAAAATAGTTCTGCCATGTTATTTATGAGTGCGAAAGTGAGTCATTTGGCTTTACTACCACAAGGAGATCCTGAAAGAAAATCAAGGGTATTGAATATGGTGGCACAGATGGATAAAGAAGGCTTCGGGGCTTGTACAAATACAGGCGCATGTGAAGCTACTTGCCCGAAAGAAATTTCGATTAGTAATATCGCCAGATTAAATCAAGAGTATTTGATGGCAAGCTTAACAGCCGATAAGTAAAAAATTAGGTTTTCAAAAACATCATAATAAACCCTCGCTACGCGAGGGTTTATTGTTTCATAAGTGATCCGGTTTTTTCAACCATACTATGAATAGCGCCATCTAATAGCATGGCAGATTTGCGAATGCCTTCTAAAGCGAATTGCTCAGATTCTTTATCTACACCCTTCTCTTGTATATACGCCGTTAACCCAAGAATATTAGACAAGGGGGCCCGAACTGTGTGTGAACTCATAAAAGCCAGCTCTCGCAGTTTTTCGTTTTGTTCTCTTATTTTCTTCTCCTGCCACTCTGCTCTGTTTCTTTCATCTATTAAACGGGCTATCACTCTGCGTTCATAGTATATCCCTATATAAGCAAAAATAGCACAGAGCATAACCACTGAAATTGTGTTCATAGCAAACATCTTCTGAAAAATATCATCGCTTATCAACTGCCAACTACTTCTATCCGGTACAAAGAGAATACAGGTTGCAAAGGAAATAATACTCAAGATAAAGTTGAAAAGCACTTCGCCTTTATATTCTCTGGTGTTGCCCATCATGAATACCAAAGCAAAAATGGTAGGCAAAATAAAAAGATATCCTCCGGTATCTAATCCCTCTGCAAATGATATCAATACCAAAAAAAAGTTTACAGCAATAACGATAGCTGTGTTAACATAACGCTTATATCCTCTATAATCGAAGTACAATATGCAAGCTATAGTGAACGCAAAACTGTACAGAAAGTTTGCAGAAAGCTGCAAACCCCTGCTATGATTTACAAACCCTATCCCCAATATCATAGCCAGTGCAATAATACCAAATACAAGTATTCGCTGAGATGATGTGGCAGAAAATGATTTAACGATAGCTACCATGGATCGGGCATTAGTTACCTATCTCATTTACGTTAATCGTATAATTATAGTTTTAGGCGCTTTGAGATGGCTTAGGTTTGCGTTTTAATGCGAAAGCAGCTATTAAAGAAATAAGTATCCCTACTGGCAGTACTTCTAAAAAGGTCATTAAAACCACATATACGGGATTTTTATACATTGTTTTAAATTCTTCCATCTCTTTGGTTGTTTTGGCTATCACAGCGGGAGAAGCCCCTGAGGCGGCTGTTTTTTTAACATAAGCATCCGCATACTCGTCTGCAAAATTGGGCAGCATGGTTTTGTTAACAACCAGCCAAGAAGCCACATAAAAACAGGAAGATAACAAACTAATTAAAAGTCCTAATTGAAACGCTTTTCCAAAAGAAAGGGTACCACCGGTATATTTATCACGGTAATTTTTAACCCCGGCGAAAACAAAGGAAAAGGCTAAAATCATGGTTGTATACCCATAAATCATCCCTCTCTCCATATCGAAGCTGTTATGATAACGCCCGAGTAAAAACATAAATATAACAAAAATGGATCCGGACAGACATCCATAAACAAGTACATTCTTTTTCATATTTTTTGTGTTTAGGTCGCAAACATGGGTTAATTACTAAAAAAAACACTCCTACTTTCGGCCATATTTACAGATAGGCACCACAATCGGTCTGAAGTACGATTACTAAGGTAATAATCCGACCGCTTTTGCTTTCTCAATAGCCTGTATCCTTCTTTTTACATCTAGTTTTTCCAAAATACCAGATACATGTGTTTTGATGGTACTTAGGGAAACAAATAGTTTAGTGGCTATCTCCTGATTACTCCAACCCTCCGCTAAAAGGTCGAGAACTTCCAATTCTCTTTTGCTGAGACCGAACTCGCTTACTGCTGTTTCATTACGCACAAAAGGAATATCCGGGTTCTTGTAAATGGTTCTTTCAACAATAATGGTTTCTTTCTTAGGATTTGTAAGTTTACCCGCTAACCAAATTCCTAAAGCGGTAAAGAGAATGGCTATAAAACCGATATAGGCATCTTTGGCATAACCGAGCGTATACCATTTGAACTCGAGTAAATGAAGTAGGCCCATTAATAAGGCAAGTGCTAAGCCATACCAAAGTAGGGAACTATATTTTTTCATATGCAGTATTATCTAAATTAAGTAATCCCCGGTTCAAACAAAGCAATTAATTTGCATATCATGAGCAACTCTTTTTTTGCGTTCAAACAGTTTACGGTTCATCAGGATCGATGCGCAATGAAAGTGACCACAGATGCCTGTTTATTTGGCGCTGCAACAGCCCGTTTTTTGAAGGCAAAAAATCCAAAAAAAATATTAGATATTGGAACGGGAACCGGTTTACTGTCTTTGATGTTAGCGCAAACAACCCAAGCCAATATTCATGCCGTTGAAATAGAGCCGAACGCTGCCGCTCAGGCCGAAGAAAATTGTAAAAATAGTAATTGGCGAGAGCGGATCACTGTCTATCATAATTCCATACAAGCATTTGCGGCTTCAAAATCAGGTATTTATGATGTTATTATTTCTAATCCCCCCTTTTTTTCGAATCAATTGATTAGTTCAATACAACATAAAAATTTGGCCAAGCACCAAATGAATTTACATTTATCGGTACTCTATGAACTGGCGCACTCAATGCTTCATACAGAGGGAATTTTGGCTATTTTGTTACCGTATGATAGAGCTATGGAATCCATCCATACTGCGGCCGAAAATAAACTTTACCTTTTACACCAAATAAATTGCAAACAATCGGATCGTCACCATTATTTCAGGGTAATCCAATTTTTTTCCACCTTTGCCACGCAACATACAAATGAAGAGATTACGATTAAAATAAATAATCAGTATACTCCTCATTTTTCTTCTTTGTTAGCACCTTATTACCTCTATCTTTAAGTAAATTGCATTATGAAATGGGTTCTTTATATTTTCTTGATAGGTATTTGTAGTTGTAAACAGCACAAAGCCGATTTTTTACCGGCAGAAACAGGTTTAGACGCTGGACGGGAATTCATAGACGGCTGTTTAAAAGGAGATTTTATAAAGGCACGATATTACATGGTAACCAATGACATTAACGAAGCACTATTGAATAGTACCGAAGCCAGTTATAGAGAAGCCGATAAAGAAGGTAGACAACAATTGAGAACCGCCTCCATCAATATTAAAGAATTGAAAGAGGTAAATGACAGTACAGTTGCTTTGCACTATAGTAATACCTTAGATACCACCAGTAAATGGCTTTATATCATCAAGCAGGAAAATATTTGGAAAGTAGACTATAAAAAAAGCTTTCAATAAATGAATGGGAAACTCATTTTATTAGTAGGTTTTGGTGGTATGATTGGTAGTATTTGCCGATATTTAGCCGGTTTCTGGATTAAAAGTAATCCTTTCCCTTTTGCCACTTTTTGGGTGAATATGGCGGGAGCATTAATAATTGGTGGTTGTATGGCCTGGTATCATAAATTCCCGGAACAGGAGCCCTTAAAACTATTTCTGGTAGCGGGTATTTGTGGTGGCTTTACCACTTTTTCTGCCTTTGCTTGGGAAAATTGGCAACTATTACAAGATCAACGATATCTTCTTTTTTGTATCTATAGCTTCGGCACCCTAATTTTAGGACTGATAGCGGTAGCAATAGGTTATCGGCTAATAAATAACATCTTATGATTCCAACAAATGTGTTACATCCCTGGCATGGGGTTCATCATGGCGAAAACGCGCCAAGAGTGGTTACTGCTTGTATTGAAATACCGCAGGGATCTCGTTGTAAGTATGAAATTGATAAAGCAAGCGGATTACTAAAACTAGATCGGGTTATTTTCTCTTCCTTCTACTATCCTATTAATTACGGGTTTATACCACAAACCTATGGTGGCGATAAAGATCCATTGGATATTCTGGTAATTACCTCTTTACCCGTTCAGCCCTTAACATTAATGGATGCGAAAGTTATGGGAGTGATGCAAATGATTGATGGTGGTGATCCGGATGATAAAATTATTGCCGTTGCCGCTACTGACCCAGGAGTAAATCACTATAATAATATTGAAGAACTACCTAAACATTTCTTTGATGAACTACGTCATTTCTTCCAGGAATATAAGAAGCTGGAAAATAAAACAGTGGTGGTAGAAGATTTTGGGGATAAAGCCAAAGCCCTTTCGATTGTTCAGGAAGCAATCGATTTTTATAAGGAAACTTTTATTAAATAACCCACTACACGTATCTTTGCACAAATAATGAATTTCCATGGAAGCAAAACAATCTACCGGTAAATATTGGGCTCTCTGTTTTTTTTGGTTGGCTATTATGATTACGCTATTAATAGTATATCGTGAATTTTTCTGGCTAGCCTTACCTGGTACGGTTACTTACTTTGCGAAGGCGATGGATATTATGTAGTTTCGAGATTCGGGTTGCGAGTTTCGAGTTTTTCTAACCCCTAACCCGCATCATTTATATCTTTTAATTATCCTCAACTTATGGGTTCTCTCGCCTGTATCAGTATTCAAGATGCCCATATTATCAATCAGATCTATCCTCACTTTGCCTGATGCATGAATAATATGTTCTGTGTTGAGCAATATCCCTACATGGGTTATACGACCTTCTTCATTGTCGAAAAAAGCCAGATCACCGCATTGAACTTCCTGCAAAAAGCCTACAACCTCTCCTAGGGCTGCTTGCTGATAAGCATCTCTGGGTAGTACCATATTAAAAAATCGAAATACTTGTTGGGTAAAGCCACTACAATCTATCCCAAATACAGATCTACCGCCCCACAAATAGGGTGTATTCAAATAGGTTTGTGCAATATGCTTTATATAATCCGGAATAAATAAGGATTGATTAGGAACAGCGGGGGTACCTGCATATTCAAAATGATATTTTGCCAACTTTAATTTGCCGTGCATAAATAATCCCAAAGAAGCCCCAAAAGGAATTTGCATATCG
>JAIEQT010000207.1 GCA_019747455.1 Chitinophagaceae bacterium
GGTATAGAAGATCAGCAGCTGGCCGAGGTGGCTCTATAAATTTTGAAGAAGGGGCAGGCGGCGTAGCTTATAATAATATTATGGTGAACTGTAAATTTGGTTTGCGAGTTGTACAAAATCCAATAGCTGATACTGCAAATTTAAGATATGGGTACAATTGGAATTATGCCGATTCAGTAAGCGTTGCCAGTCAATTTATTCCTTCTTTATCTATTAGTACGGCCATAACACAACCGCAAGAAACTGATATTCCCAAACCCTCAACCTATTTGCCTTCAGGTTGGAAAGTTGGAGATGTTTACACCGCGCCGGCATCAATTGTAGGTTCGAATAACCCTCAGTTTATTAATGCCCCCGTACCCTTGCCTTCAGGTTTAAAACTAGCTGATATATCAACAGTAGGTAGTTACAATTTTGCACTAAAGCCGAGTTCTCCTTGCGTAGGTATCGGGTTTACAGACTTTAATCCAAGAAGGGACGTTCCTGTTCATCCGTTATATGGCGCTACAGAAATTACTCCTCCGGGGAAAGATTTAGGTGCTTATCAAGTTAATGGGAGAGGAAATCAACATTAATTATTATGTGGAATTCTTTATTACAAAAAGCGAGAATTGTACATAGGAAAATAGCATCTGTATTATATTTATTTTTCTTTTTTATTGCAATAACTGGCATCATGTTGGCGTGGAAAAGTATTTTCACTACTAAAATATATGAGGATAAAAGTATTCAACCAGGTAATGATATTACTAAATGGATGGCTCTACCGGTATTAGAAAAGAAAGCAGTTAATGCACTTAATGAAAAAGTAAACCGTAAATTTAAAACTGCCGAAAATTTACAATTAAAAATGGCGAAAGGCTATATCAGCTTTGCTTTTAAAGATAATTATAATGTACAGCTCGATGGTGCTACCGGAAATATCATATTAATAGAAAAGAAATATGGAAGTTTAATCCAGGATATTCACGATGGAGCTATTATTGGTGATGTATTGCATGTAAAGTCTGGCTTATCAAAAACAGTGTACTCCGTAATTATGGGATGCTCACTCTTGTTGTTAACTATTAGTGGATTTTATTTATGGTTTAAGCCTAAACAATTGAAAAAAAACAAAGCGATACATTAATATATAACTATATGAAAATTTTTTTCTCCATTTTTTTCTGTTTTGTTATCATACATGCTAGCGGACAATTTGTTGTACCACCCTACCTTCAAGTAGGGGAGCATCCTTCTTCAACTTCACTTCGGTTACTTTGGCAAGCTACTGCTATGGATACTAGTTGGAAAGTTGAATATAATACCGGTAAGGAATGGATTGATGCGGAAGCTATTATAAGAACAATTATCGCTTCTAATACCACTAGTAAAATTCATCTGTATGATGCACTTTTTAGTAAACTGATTTCTGGACAACAGTTTAACTATCGAGTGTATAAAAGTAATCAGATTGCGTTTAGTGCTAACGCCATAGCACCTAAGTCTGCCAATCAGCCTTACCGTTTTATCGCCGTAGGCGATTTAGGGGCAGGTACAAAAGAATCGGTACAAATAGCTAAACGAATGTTTAGCGAAAAACCCGATTTGTTGGCAATTAGTGGAGACATCATTTATGAAAATGGATTAGTATCTGAGTATAAAACAAAATTCTGGCCAATTTACAATGCGGAAATTAAAGATTATGCTATAGGTGCCCCACTCATGCGTTCCGTGCCATTTATGGCAGCTGTTGGTAATCACGACGCTGATACAAGAGATCTAGACAAGTATCCGGATGCTTTAGCTTTTTATCAGTTTTGGCGATTACCCTTAAATGGCCCGGTAGGAAAAGAAGGTGGTGCTTTTGTTCCCTTATTAAAAGGAAGCGAGGAGAACATCAATGCATTTAAGAATGCGTCAGGTAATCGATATCCTCGAATGACCAATTACTCTTACGATTATGGCAATTCTCATTGGACCGTTTTAGATGCTGATACTTATGTTGATTGGACGGATAGTTTATTGAAAAAATGGGTGGCTGATGATATCAATTCTTCTACTGCTACATGGAAATTTGTACTATTTAATCATCCCGGTTTTAATTCAGCTAATGAACATTATGAGCAACAACAAATGAGAGCTTTGTCGCCCATATTTGAGAATGGACATGTTGATATTGTGTTTACCGGACATGTGCACAATTATCAGAGAACCTTTCCCATGTACTTCACCCCTTTTGGCAAAGGCACATTAATGGTTGGTGGAAAAGATGGTAAGGCGCCAAGAGGAAGAGTTATAAACGGTAAATGGAAATTGGATAAACAATTCGATGGAATATCTTCCACGAAACCTGATGGGGTGATTTATATTGTTACAGGTGCAGGCGGACAAACACTATACAATCCTGAGCAAGAAAAAGATCCTGACACATGGCAGAAGTTTACATATAAATTCGTCTCCACTATTCATTCATTTACTGTTGTTGATGTGAATGATAAGAAATTATCATTCAAACAAGTTGACACAAAAGGTAGAATAATCGATTCTTTTAATATTATCAAATAAAAAAATGATTGTATGGTTTATTCTACTGCTGATTATATGCTTTTATAACTGGATTCGCTAATAACTTATCTAAGTCATCCAATTCCTTTTTCAACTCGGTCGAAAGTTCCGCATATACTTTATAAGCACCCGCAGTTGGCTTGCCTTCTCCTGTTTCAATACTTCTAACCAGTGAAGCCAGCCTATTATTTAATTTGATAGGGAAATTGAGTGGATCCTGGGAACTTTGATTTCTTACCTGGTATAAATTCTCTTCAATAGCACTAAGCTGATTAACCATATTTTTATTTGCTTCAATTACACCCGCCTTAGCCATTTTTTCCTTGATCGTTCTTATTTTAATTACAGCATCATTGGCTTTGCTAACTTGTTGATGCGCCTTCATGGCTAATGTAAAACGTTCTTCCGCATCAGCATTTGTTACACCTTTAATTCTTGGGTCTAATTTAATTTCAAAATACTGGCTTATTGTTTTACCGGAAGCAGTTAAGCGTACTTGGTATTTACCCGGTGTTGCCAGGGGTCCTCTTACGCTACCACCCCATAAAATCATTCCTTTAAAAGAGCTGGCATCGGGGTATCGTAGGTTCCACTCAAACCTGTTCAATCCTAATTTTACGCTTGGTGGATTAGGCTTTCTGGCATCTTCGTCATCTTCTTCGGCAGGTTCTGCTTTGGGTTTATTTTTAGAACCAACAAAAGTTTGAATTACTTTATTGCCGGCATTCAATATTTCAATTTTTATATCTGTTGTATCTTTTAAAATATATTGAAACACCGCATTCTGTACATTCCGAACGGCATAATATGGCTTGAATAAATAGGCCGACTTACCCAGTGCTGTATCCGCGTATTCTCTTATTGGTGCGATATCATCGAGTACATAAATAGATCTACCATGTGTACCTATGACTAAATCTTTTTCTGTAACGGCTAAATCAGATACCTGTACATCGGGTAAATTTAGTTGAAGTGATTGCCAATGTTCCCCATCATCAAATGAAACCCAAATGCCATGCTCGGTTCCGGCATACAACAATCCTTTACGCGTAATATCTTCTCTGATGCTATGTACATAATCATCTTCACGAATGCCTGCAATGATTTTTGTCCAATGCTTGCCATAATCATTTGTTTTCCAGATATAGGGTTTGCGATCATCCATCTGATAACGCTTCACGGCAATGTATGCAGTGGCTGCATTGTATTTAGAGGCTTCTATAATACTTACTCTAGAATTTTTAGGAAGATCCGGAGGCGTAATATTCTCCCAGGTCTTTCCACCATTTCGGGTAATATGTATCAATCCATCATCTGATCCTGCCCATATAATATTTACATCTTGCTTTGATGGTGCCAATGCAAATACAGTAGCATAAATTTCAGGCCCATTCATATCACGCGTAATAACGCCACCACTAACACCCAGTGTAGTAGTATCTGCATAGGTGAGATCACCGCTTATTCTTTGCCAGCTTTGTCCTTCATTCATTGTCATCCAAACATGTTGTGAGCATACATATAATCTTCTGGGATCAACAGGTGAGAATACAATGGGGAACGTCCATTGCCAACGCTCTGGTAACACTTTCGCTTCTTCACCCGAAAAAAACCTAGGATATACTTGTACATCTCTGTATTGCCCGGTAGCTCTGTTGAATCTTGTTAGTAAAGCGCCCTGACTGCCTGCATAAAATATATCCGGATTTTTAGGGTCTTGCGCAATATATCCGCTTTCACCACCACCAACGGCATACGCATAACCGATACCGGGTTTGGTAGAATTTGTTCTGGTGGTCATATGATTCCATCCTTCACTAGGTACAGCAATAGTGCTATTATCTTGTTGGGCACCCGCTACATGATAGGGAAAATCAGAAGTGGTAGTGATATGATATAATTGTGCGGTTGGAAAATCTTCGTCTGTCCAACTTAATCCTCCATTTACAGAAATAGTTCCACCGCCATCATTTGTGGCTGCGAGGCGTAAAGAATCGGTAGGGTCAATCCATAGATCGTGATTATCGCCATGTGGTACGCGTATAGATTGTTTAAAACTAATGCCTCCATCAACCGATTTATAAAAATCTACATTTAAACCGTATACCACATCCTTATTCAATGGATCGGCAACTATACGAGAATAATAAAAGGCACGTTGACGTAATTTTCTTTCGTTGTTTACTAATTTCCAATTATTACCGCCATCATCTGAACGATATAATCCACCATCATTGGCTTCTACTATGGCCCATACTCTATTGCCATCGGCAGGTGAAACAGCTACCCCAATTTTACCAACAGCGCCTTTTGGCATACCGTTATTCTTTGTAAGCTCTTTCCATGTAGCGCCTCCATCGGTAGACTTGAATAAACCGGAAGTGCCAACATCCGCCCACATTTTATAGGGCGTTCTATATACCTCCCAAATAGAAGTATAAATAGTTTCAGGATTTTTGGGATCAATTACGAGATCGGCAGCACCGGCTTTATCTCCTTTGTACAAAATTTTATTCCAGGTTTTACCGCCATCAATTGTTTTAAAAACACCCCTTTCTTCATTAGGACCAAAAGCATGACCCAATACAGACACGTAAACAATGTCAGGATTAGTAGGATGAATACGAACGCGGGAGATAGATTGCGAATTTGCCAAACCGATATGCTTCCATGTTTTACCGGCATCGGTAGATTTGTATACACCATCGCCCTGCATAATATTTCCGCGAAACTCCGTTTCACCATGTAAGCTCCCCATTTTTAGTACAGTTTAAAAGTAGAATATTTTCTTTTCATTCATTGATTTAGTTCTATCGGGTG
>JAIEQT010000217.1 GCA_019747455.1 Chitinophagaceae bacterium
GATATCGCTAATCCAACCACGGCCATCATTGGCGCGGAAGGCAAGAGTTATCAACTAAAAATTTAATGGAACGGCAACACTTATACCGGTAATACCAGTATCCCTCGATTGGTTAAAAAAATAGACTCTTTGCAATGGAAAAAAGTACCTAATCGTCCGGTTACAGATAGTTTTGTGGTATTGATGGCTACTGTAACGGATCCGCCGGGATTGGGGAATTATATCCGCTATTTCACAAAAGTAAACAGGCAACAGTATTATCCGGGTTATAATAGTGTTTTTGACGATGCGATTATTGATGGTAAAACATATACCGTAAATGTGGATAGGGGTGTAGATAAAAATCAGCCGCTAGAAACGGATAGTTATGGTTTTTTTAAGCGAGGCGATACGATAACAGTGAAGTTCAGTAATATTGATAAAGCCAGTTTTGATTTTTGGCGAACCTGGGAGTTTAGTTATCAATCTAATGGCAATCCTTTTTCTTCTCCAGGTGTTGTTATTGGTAATATTACTAATGGTGCGCTAGGATCTTTTTGCGGCTATTCCTCTCAGTTTAAAACAATCATTATTCCTAAATAAGGATTTCCACATGGCTGTGTACAAACCCTATAAATTAGCTGCTGTGAATCATTTTGACGTTATTTTTACCGACTAAAGTTTTTGTATGAGTGATACTACAATTGAAAAAGTGCATGTATTAATTATAGGTTCGGGGCCTGCAGGCTATACGGCTGCTATTTATGCGGCGAGGGCTAATATGAAGCCGGTATTGTATCAGGGGATACAGCCAGGCGGACAATTAACCATTACAACAGAAGTTGAAAATTATCCCGGTTATCCCGATGGTATTCAAGGTCCGGAAATGATGGTACACTTTGAGAAGCAAGCAGCCAGGATGGGTGCTGATATCCGATACGGATTGGCTACTAAAGTAGATTTTAGTACTAAACCTTTGAAAGTATGGATTGATGAAGAGAAGGAAATTCATGCGGATTCGGTTATTATTTCTACCGGGGCTTCCGCAAAATGGTTGGGCTTAGAAAGTGAACAGCGATTAAATGGTTTTGGTGTAAGTGCTTGTGCTGTGTGTGATGGGTTTTTCTTCAAAGGAAAAGAAGTAGCTATTGTAGGTGCGGGAGATACGGCTGCCGAAGAAGCTTTATACTTATCTAAACTATGTACTACGGTTCATATGTTTATACGGAAAGATAAAATGCGTGCCAGTAAAGTAATGCAAGAACGTGTTTTGAATGCGCCCAATATTAAAGTGTATTGGAATACCGAAACAGATGAAATTTTAGGAGAACAAAAAGTAAGTGGGGTGCGCATAAAAAATGTAGTGGATGGTACTACACAAGAAATTCCGATAAGTGGATTTTTTGTAGCGATCGGTCACCAACCGAATAGTGATATTTTTAAAGGCTTTATCGATATGGATGAAACAGGCTATATCCTTACACAGCCGGGTACTACCAAAACAAATATTGAAGGTGTTTTTGCTGCCGGAGATGTGCAGGATAAAAATTACAGACAAGCCGTAACAGCAGCCGGAAGTGGTTGTATGGCGGCCCTAGATGCGGAAAGGTATTTAACCGCGAAAGGGTTGGGTTAGGGATTAGAAATCTTCAATCTTCAATCTTCAATCTTCAATCTTCAATCTTCAATCTGTAACATTTCTCCTATACCCTATAACCCATAACCTATTTTGAAAATAATTCTAAACGATCTTCGCTTTTTTGGCTATCATGGTTTGTATGATACAGAGAAAAAACGGGTACTTATTTTACAGTTACTGTAATGGCAACCTATTCTGTTGATAAACCTATTCTTCAAATGGAAGATACGGTTAACTATGCAGAAATATTTTCGTTGGTAAAAGCCGAGATGGATATGGCTACGCCATTATTAGAAACCCTTGCACAAAGAATAGCTACCCATATTTTGGCACGGTTTTCTCTTTTAGAAACAGTGAATATTACCATTGCAAAAGAATCGCCGCCTATTCCTTATTTTAATGGAACCAGTGTGGGTATTGAGTGGGAGCAAAAAAGAGTGCCATGAAAAAAATATTTTTGATTTGTGCCATCACAATTTTATATGCGTTAGCTGCTAATGCACAGGAGCTACCTATTTTATTTAAAGAGGCTGAAAATTTAGAACGTCAGTTAAAGGAACCCGAGGCCCTCGAGAAATACAAACAGATATTGTTATTGGAATCGGCTAATGTAAAAGCGCTGGTAAAGGCTGCGGAATTGAATGCGAATATAGGAGGGAGGGAGAAGGATAAAGCTTCCAAAAAATTATACTATGAATCTTCTTTAGCTTATGCCAAAAGAGCGTTACAAACTGATGGTGCCAGCGCGGATGCTTGCTATGCTATGGCTTTGGCGAATGGAAAACTAACAGATGTAGAAACTGAAAATAAGAAAATCGTAGCGTATGTAAAAGAGGTAAAGCTATATGCAGATAAGGCAATATCACTCAATCCAAATCATGCCCGGGCGAATTATACATTGGGTAAATGGCACTATGAAATGGTTACCTTATCCGGACTAAAAAAAGCGGCTGTTAAATTATTTTATGGTGGATTACCTGAAGGGGATATTGATAAGGCCATTTTGTATATGGAAAAATGTAAATCGGCAGAGCCTTATTTTGCGCCTAATTATTTAGATCTGGCTAAGGCTTATAAAGAAGCAGGCAGGCCCTCACAAGCTATCGATATATTAACTAAATTGGTTAAGTTGCCAACACGAAGTACCGAAGACATAGCCATAAAAGCAGAGGGGGCACAACTCTTACAATCACTACAATAAATACATCATGGAATTAAACAATTTATTTGAGCAGGCAGTAGCCAATAGCAAAACACTTTCTGAGAAGCCTGATAACGACACCTTACTAAAGTTGTATGCTTTGTTTAAACAAGCTACGGAAGGAGATAATACCGGAGAGGGGCCTGCGAATGCTTTTGATTTTGTTGCTAAGTTCAAGCACGAGGCATGGGCTAAATTGGCCGGTACAACAAAAGAAGCTGCTATGCAGGCTTATATTGATTTAGTTACCAAATTAAAGGGCTAGATCTTTAATTTTCTCCAACGCATACTACGCATATACCAGTAAGAAGGAACAAACATGGTAATCCAGTATAACCATTCACTTAACCAGCCGATGGCAATGGATAGGTTAAGATGTTCTAGTGTAATGTACACATACAGTAGGTATACGATGATCGTTGCGATTTCTGTATAGAGATTCATTTTGGAATTTCCGGTACCGGTAACTGCGTTTACCCAGATCGTGCCAAAACTCATGAGTAGCATGGCAATAGAAACGATGCGTAATACGGGAAGGGCGGCTTCTATAAACTCCGGACCTTGTGCATAGATGCTCAAAAATAATTCGGGAAATATATTGATGAGTATTAAACTTATGAATGCTACTTGTAAGCTTAATTTCATGATTCTGTTGATGAGGGGAATTACTTCGGCGTGGCGGTTTTGTCCGATTACGTTGCTCACCATCGTATTTGTAGTGGCAGCAAAACCCCAGGTAAAGCAACCAAAGAATCCGAAGAGATTTCTCATAGTGTTGGAAACGGCGAGCGCCAGCGAGCCGTGGTGTTCAATCAGAATATAAAAATATTCCCAACTTATTATACTGATAGCATACTGTAAAATAATAGGGTATGCCTGTACCAGAATAAGCCTGGTGGTATCTTTACTTTTCCCGGCCTTGCGTAATAGTTGCAAGCGATCTGCTATACCGTTATACCGGATAACTAAAAATACAATAACTAGTCCGGATATTTCTGCAAGAATAGATGCATATGAGGCACCGTTAAAACCTAATGCGGGAAAGCCTAGTTTACCGTAAATCAGGGCATAATCCATAATAATGTTCACGAAGGTTTCAGTAGCCGTTCCTATCACTAAATACTTGCTGTTATTGGTGCCCACTAGTAAGGCATTACGCATCTGGTATACATACAAAAAGGGTAAGCCCAGTATCCTGATCCGTAGAAATTGTATAGCCATATCAATGCCTTTGCTATCGTGCAAAGACCATCTCAGGATAATCGGTGCCAAAAACCAGGTGATAAGAATACCTCCGATAGAAAAAAATAATGATAGCCTTACCCCGTGCCTGAATAAGCCGTTTATTTCATCTGTTCTATTCTCACCTGCACGCCGTGCAATAAGGGCTTGGAGCGCATTATTGAGTCCATTGCCGATAACCGCAAAAATGAGATAATAAACCCCGGTAATACCGGCTATAGCCAACTCTGCTTGCCCTAATCTACCTAAGAAAATATTATTCGTGATGAAATTGAGCTGGGGTACAAATAAGGCAGCCGCTATAGGCAACGCTATTTTTAGAATTTGCCTATTCCCCGTTTCAAGTTGTAAGTTAACTGTGGTTGCCCCGCTACTCATAATCTTTGTAAAGATAGGTAAACACGCTTCGTATCAAATATGCACTTTACTTTGTATTTTTAAAAAATATTCAGCAAGGCTGAACAACCAAAACGAATCAAAGGCATGGCCAGAAAAAAGATTGGTTTATATAACGAGGATATTTCTGTTACACCGGAACATCATTTATATATTGAGATTTCTGAGGAGGAAATGGTATTGCTTTCAAAGTCCGGTAATGCGCAAATTGAGGCTTTCGAATTATTTAGTTTAGATAAAAGCAGTGTTGACGATTGGAATGATATTTTTTATGAAGTTAAGTCAGCTTCTCGTTTCTTGAATAGTGGTTTCCGACAGGTAAATGTTTTTTTTAATGTTGACGAAAGTATTTTGATACCTGAAAAATTGTTAACGGCAACTTCTGCTGAAGACTATTTAAATCTTATTTACGGTGAATCTATCAGGCATGAAGTGAGATATGAGAAGTTATTAGCCACAAAGGTTTTTATCAATGCCTATCGCATCCGCAAATCTATTATTGAATTACTGAATCGCCAGTTTGTTATTTTTCAATGCGCGCATACTTATTCAAACATATTGAATGATGTTATGCGCCGCCCCCGCATTGACGATCGATTCCTGAAAATACAAGTGTACACACATCATTTTGTGGTAGCTTTTTGGAAAGATGAACGGTTACAACTGATCCATTCTTACCGGTATCACTCGGTAGAAGATATGTTGTATTATTTACTACGAATCAGTTCTCAATTCAGTGTTGAACCTGCGGAATGTGTTATTGAGTTAAGTGGCATGTTAGATCATTCTTCAGTTATGTTTGCGCAGATAAAAAATGTGTTCCCGAATATTCAGTTAGACAATATGCAAGCAGTGGGTGTATTCAAAGCTGCCCTGGAAGAATATCCCGCCCACTATTTTACGCCTTTCTATAAGCTTACGGTATGAGA
>JAIEQT010000196.1 GCA_019747455.1 Chitinophagaceae bacterium
TATATTTGCATCTCAAACTTAAAAATTAACATTATGAGAAAACTCGCAATGCTTTTTTTCTGCTTGATGGTTTCCTTTTTATCAGTCTTTGGACAGAATCGGGTGATAAAAGGGACAGTTCTCGACGCAGAAGGTAAGCCAGTTAGCGGCGCATCGGTTTTTGCAAAAGGAGCAAAATCGGGTGCAATAACCGGTAAAGATGGTTCTTTTGCTTTACAGCTATCAGAATCTGTAAAGGCGATTGAAATAACTTCACTTGGATTTGAAAGGAAGGAGATTATTATTGGTACAAACAGTACTTTTAATATTTCTCTTGAAAAGAAATTTGATCCTCTGGATGAGGTAATCGTTACAGGTTATCAAGTTAGAAAGAAAAGAGATGAAGCAGGTGCAATCTCCTCCGTTAGAGGAAAGGATATTGAAAACTTGCCGAATTTATCCGTTGATAAAGCGCTACAAGGTAAAGCGGCAGGTGTTCTCGTTCAAGCAAATAACGGTATCCCAGGGGGTGCTATCAACGTGAGGATTCGTGGTCAGGGATCTTACCTTGCCGGTAATGATCCTTTGTACATAGTTGATGGGGTTCAATTTAATACCCGTATCGATGGAGCTTACACTCAAAATAACCCATTAGCTTTTTTAAATCCTGATGATATTGAATCAATTGATGTATTAAAAGATGCTGCTACAGCCTCTATCTATGGATCTAACGCGTCTAATGGTGTTGTATTAATCACCACTAAAAAGGGTAAAGCGGGTAAAACCAAGTTTAATGTTAACGTTAATAATGGTATAGCGCAACCTTTGAAAACCTTTCAAATGGTTAATGCGCAGGATTATTTCCGTTTAAGAGCTGAGGCTTATGGTAATGCCAATAATTTACCTTGGGACAACATAAACGTTTTGTTAACGGTGTTGAACGAATTACGTGTGCCAATAGGAAGTATTACAACTGTAGATCAAGCAAAAGCTGCTGCAGCTGCTTTAACTACTTATGATTGGCAGGGCGCTTCTTTCAAAAATGGAACATTAGGTACCTATGAAGTAAGTGCTTCTGGTGGTAACGAGAAAACTACTTTCCGGGTATCTGGTAACGTAACAACACAAGATGCGATAGTTACTAAAGCAAATTTTGCGCGCCAGGGTTTAAAGCTAGATATTCAAAATAGAGCAACCGATAGGTTAAGCTTCGGTGGAAGCATCAGCCTAAGTACTTTCCTTCAGAATAGCCCTTTTGCTGTTAGTGGATCATTCCTAGGTAGTCCGGCTTTCTCAGCTTCCGGTATCATTCCAACAAATCCAATTTATAACCCTGATGGTTCTTATTATGGAATTCCAGGTGGTACTCCGGCAAACTTGGTTGGGGTATTGAACCAGAACATTGTGGCTGTAAATGACTTTAATAGCGGGTTTCAAAGAACGAATCAAATAGTGGGTAATTTGAATGCTGACTATAAAATATTTAGTTGGTTAACTTTCCGTACTCAAGTTGGTTTAGACTATCGGTTGGTTCAAGGTAAAATTGTAAGAGATGCTAGAACGCCAGATGGCTTCGGTGTAAAAGGTAACGTATTTGTTCAAAGTAACTGGAATACCAATATAAATACTTTCCAAACGCTGAACTTTAATAAAACCTTTGGTACTAAGCATAAATTAGATGGTGTTGCCGGTTTTGAATACAGAAGAGAGAACAATGAGCAAATCAATGCGAACGGTAATACTTTCCCAACCTATCAATTTACTTCATTAAACAACGCAGCAAACCCTGTGTCTGTAGGTGAGTTCTTTAGCGGATTTAGACGTAATGGTATTTTTGCCCGCGTCAACTATGGTTATGATGGTAAATATTTATTATCGCTTACCGGTAGAAGAGATGGATCTTCCAGATTTGGTGCAGACAATCGTTTTGGTTACTTCTGGGGTATCTTAGGTGCTTGGAACATAGATAAGGAGAATTTCTTAGCAAACTCAAAAGTAATTTCTGCGTTGAAACTTCGGGCTAGCTATGGTAGCACCGGTAATGACCAAATTGGTAACTTCGATGGACTAGGTTTATATGGTGGCGGAGGTATTTATAACGGATCATCCGGTATTGCTTACACTCAGCTCGCTAATACAAACTTACAGTGGGAGAGAAATATCACTACAAACTTTGGTGTGGATTTCGGTTTGTTCGACAACAGAGTAACTGGTACAGTTGAAGTGTATTCTAAAGATTCCAGAGATGTATTACTATCTCAACCTTTACAATCAACTACGGGTTTCACCAGTATTACTAGCAATATTGGTAAGTTGAACAACCGCGGTATAGAGGTTACGCTTGGTGCAGATATCTTTAAAGCCAAGAAACAAGGAGATTTAAATTGGAATACTAGCTTCACTTTTGCTTATAACAAAAATGAGGTTAAAGAATTGTATGGTGGGCTACAGATATTACCGGGAGATAACTCAGTTCAAGTTGGTCAGCCTTTAGGTGTTCTATTTACACAGCAATTCGCCGGCGTTAACCCTGCAACGGGAAGATCAATGTGGTATGATTCATCGGGTAATTTAACGTACCAAGTGACAGCAAAAGATCGCCGTATCATAGGGCCGCAAAATTTACCTAAGTTTCAAGGTGGTTGGAGAAATACTGTTTCTTTTAGAAATATTACTATCGAATGGTTCTTTAACTATGAGTATGGTAGATATGTTTCTGATGGACAAGTTAACTTCTTAACTGAGAATATTGGACGTATCAATGTATTACAAACCGTATTTGATAATCGTTGGACTACACCAGGACAAGTTACATTCTTCCCAAGATATAACGTAAATGGTACTGAAGCTAAAGCTTCTGGATCACAAAGTGGAACCCGTAACTTCTTCAAGGCAGATTACATACGCTTGAAAAACGTTTCAGCTTACTATGATTTCCCTCAGGCGGTAATCAAAAAAGCTAAACTTACAAGTTTACGAGTATATATGCAGGGAACCAACTTATGGACAAAAAGTGATTGGTTTAGCTATGATGTAGAGTTTGTAGGAACTGCAACTGGTATTATTCCGCAATCAACTAATTACACGTTCGGTGTTCAAGTTGGATTTTAAATGATAACAACTAAATAGAATACAATGAATTCAAATATTTTCTCAAAAAACAAATTGGTTGCTCTGCTTGGCTTAGTACTGATTGTTTCGGCATGTTCGAAACAACTGGATATTAGCCCTAGACAATCCATTGACGCAAACGGAGCACTAAGCTCTCGCGACGCTATAGAGGCTTCTATTACCTCTATTTATGCGAGCCTTAAAGGAACTAATATTTATGGTCGTGATTTAATAGCTTTACCAGAAGCATTGGCAGATAACGGTTTTGCTACCAACAAATCCGGACGCTTACTAAATGAAGCCCAGAATGTTTTAGGTGCCCATTTCACCACAACCATATGGTCGAACGGTTATGCTGCGATTAACCAAATCAACAATACGATTAACGCGATAAATACCGCCTCACTTAGTCCTTCAATAACTAGTACTGAACAAAACAGATGGTTAGGACAGCTTTTATTTTTAAGAGGTCTTTATTATTTCAATCTGGCAAGGGTATATGGATATATTCCTGGTGCTATTGTTTCTTCACAAGACAGAGGCTGTGTTCCATTAGTTGTTACTGGTATAGATAATTCTGCTTCTGCTCTTTCGTTCAAGCCTTCTCGTGCATCTGCAGATTCAGTGTATGCCCAGGTAATTGCTGATTTCGTTCAAGCAAATAATCGACTTGCTTTCCCTGGTTTAGGTGTAAACCTAGCTAATAAGGCGGCAGCTCAAGGAATGCTTGCTCGTGTTAATCTATATATTAAAAACTATGGAGAAGCCAAGCGTTGGTCTGATTCTGTTATTAATCTGGCAGGAAGCCGGTTAAGTACAGTAACAAACCACGTTTCGAACTGGAGAGCGTCAACACATGGTGAAACTTTATTCCAGGTTGTTTACGCTACTCAAGCTGAGAACATTGGTGTGAACACATCTTTACAAACCTCTTACACTACATTGGTAACTGTAGGCAATCAGGCTACAACAGGAGGTTTTGGAGATCTAGTACCAACAATATCTTTATTGAATGATCTTGGTATAACATTAACAGGAGGTAATACCACTTCAGTATTTGCATTAAACCATACTATTGCTTCTCGCTCAACTGATGTAAGAAATCTATTATTTGAACCAGGTACAGCAGGAAGAGGTAATATCAAAACTGAGTGTACTAAGTTTTTAGGTAAAAATGGTACCATTAATCTAGATAACGTGCCTGTTTATAGAATAGCCGAAGCATATCTTATTCGTGCAGAAGCGCAAGCAACAGCAGGCTCCTCAGTTTTAAATGTAACAAATGCATTAGCAGATCTAAAAACAATTAAATCTAATCGGTATGTTGGTTATACCGGTTCTGCTTTAGAAACTGCGGATAATGCATTAACACAGCCACAGTTGTTTGAAGAAATCTTAGGACAACGTAGAATTGAGTTTGCTTTTGAAGGCCACCGCTTCTTTGATTTAAAAAGGTTAGGTCGTGATCTTGTTAAAGGACCACATTATAATAATGTTGCTTTTACCGATTTAAGGATCTTGCCGGCTATACCTCAATCAGATGTAGATGGAAACCCTAATCTCAGACAAAACTTTGGATATTAAAACTATTTATATGAAAAGAATAATATTTTCTTCGCTGGGTATTTTAATGCTGTTTTTGTTCAGCGGATGTGTGAAGAATACGCTCACAACATACAAAGATGCTGCTCAAATTGAGTGGGATGCAGCTTCATGGAATGCAAATTCGGCAGGGGTTACCTATCCTATATTTACTCGCGTTCCGATTTTTAATGCGGCGAATCCTACCTCTCAACCAACCATTACTCGTACTTCCGGCACTATTCAGTTACGTGTGAATTTAATAGGAGCACAAAGTAGCACTGATGGTACTTTTACTTACACCGTTTCTGCAGGAGAAACTACAGCTGTAGCGGGAACACATTACACCGCCTTAAGTGGAACTGGAGTAATTCCTGCTAATAGCAGTTTTGGATATGTTAACGTGGCTATCTTAAATCCAGGACCGGGAAGTGGTTCGGTAGACCTAGTTCTACAACTAACATCAAACAGTACGTATACCGCTGCTGTGAATTATGCTAAAGTTGGTTTGAGAATTTCTCAGAACTAATTAGAATAGTCTCTTAAAAAGCACCCAAATATTTGGGTGCTTTTTATTTTAGCACCTCTGATAATGTTCTTTGCAAGGTCATTCCTCTTAAATCTGAGGCAATGATTTTTCCTTGCGGATCAATCAAAACATTAAATGGAATTGCACTAAATTGATAATCCTGAGTAATAGGATGACTATTCCAATCAGATAATATACTTACCTGTTTCCAGCTTAAATTATCTGC
>JAIEQT010000491.1 GCA_019747455.1 Chitinophagaceae bacterium
GATTTAAGGCTTTTTGAATACATACCCGTTCCCAAATTTGCGGCAAAGATAAGGGTATGAGGGGAAACTGTTTTATACAATCAAGGCTTTTTTCTTCTCAAACTGCATTTCATGCAATTTAGCATAAGAGCCGCCCAAAGAGAGGAGTTCTTCATGGCTTCCCATCTCCTTCAGTACCCCTTTTTCTAATACGATGATTTTATTGGCTTTACGTATGGTAGAAAGCCTATGTGCAATCACAATAGAGGTGCGGTCTTTAATTAACGTGTCGATGGCCTTTTCTATCAATAACTCACTTTCTGTATCGATCGACGAAGTAGCTTCATCCAATATAAGAATCGAAGGATTATATAGCAATGCCCGAATAAACGACAATAGCTGCCGCTGCCCTAAACTTAATGTACCGCCCCTCTCCATAACGTTGTAATCGTAGCCTCCGGGCAACCGCATAATAAAATCGTGGACCCCTATCATCTTCGCAGCATGCACTACCTGCTCTCGAGAAATGACCGGATTACGAAGGGTAATATTGTCTGATACCGATCCGGAAAAAAGAAAAACATCTTGCAATACTACGCCGATATTGCTGCGTAAATCATCCAGGCCATACTTGTTGATATTTTCTCCATCAACTAAAATAGCCCCCTTATTTATTTGATACAATCGATTCAATAAACTTATAATAGTTGTTTTTCCACTCCCGGTATGCCCAACAATAGCCACCGTTTCACCCGGTGAAATTCGAAAACTAATATCTTTCAACACATCGTTATCTGGTGTATATCCAAAACATACTTTTTCAAAATCAATAGCTCCTTTGAAAACAATTCCCCGCTGCTTTGTAACACTATCGGCTGGTATATCATCATTATCTAATACTTTAAAAACTCTTTCTGCCGCAATCATCCCCATCTGCAATACATTGAATTTATCTGCTATTACCCGTAGGGGACGAAATATTTGATTTAAATATAAAATGAAAGCAACCAGCATACCGGCATCTAAACTGCGATCTGCTATCCACCAAACAAGCAAGCCGGTACTTACAGCCAATACTACTTCAACAACGGGAAAGAAAACAGAATAAGCAAAAATGGCTTTAATATTCGCATCACGGTGTTGAGCATTTATTTTTTTAAACGCTAAAAACTCTTTTTCTTCCGCCGCAAAAGCTTGCACAACCTGCATGCCAGTGATATGTTCTTGCACAAACGCATTTAATGCGGCTACCGCATTTCTAACCTTTATAAAACTTTTATTTACACTTTCTTTAAAGTAATAAGTGGCTACAATCATCAACGGGAAGGGCAATAAACTGATGAGCGTGATGCGCCAGTCGATCCAAAACATCGTAACCAGCGTAATGATAATAGTTAATAAATCGGCCACAATTGGTATTAACCCATCTGAAAAAATTTCATTGATGCTCTCAATATCATTGATTGTACGCGTAGTGAGCGTGCCGATAGGGGTTATATCAAATTGACGCAAATTAAGACCCAACACTTTCTTGTACACCGTGGTTCGCAAATCATGCACAACATGTTGTCCCATCCATGCTGTAAGAAATGAAAATAAAAATCGAATGATCGTTTCGATTACAATAAATAAAATCTGAAATAAGGTAACTGCAATTATAAACTTAGTAATATCAGATAAATCGGTACCTAATAAAACTGTTTTAACCCATGTTGGCAAAAAATGATTTTTACCTATAGCTGTATTTACAGTAAGCTGAATCAAATAAGGCCTTACCGGCGCTACAAGTGCCATAAGTACGGCCAATACTAAACTCAAATAAAAAAAACGTTGGTAAGGTTCAACAAAAACAAATACCCTTCTTAATAAACTGAAATCAAAAACTTTCTTCGGCTGAGCCATAATCATGCAAAAGTAAGTAATATTAGATTGCTTACCTGATAGACGCCTCTATCACTAAATCGCTATAAGATTTACTGATTAAGGACTCTTTGTTTAACCCAAAAAAAGCAAAATAGGTGTTGCACTGTGTCTCCAAAGCTTCTAAAGAAAAGGAACCATCAATAGATATCGCTTCAACTTCCATGAATGTTCCCAAATCCCTTACCTCATCAAAATGGAATTTAACATTATCAATAAAATAGATTTTTCTTTTTTTATCAACTACCGCTTTGATACCCAATTGCCTGGTCAATATTTCCTTTAACGCTGCATTGGGTTTGTGTTGATATAAAATTATATCCGATGCCCTTGAAGTGGCTAAATCTTCCCTGTCGTAGTTAATTAAAGCATGCTCTATATTACCCTCGCGCAACTTTAACCTACCTGTTGGTACATTAAAATAGGTATCGATTTGATGATCCAATCCCTTAAAGACTGGATTCAAGGTTAAGAGCTTATTTTCATTGTGCATTATATCGTTGATTTGCGCCTTAAACTCAAAATTTCGAATATTCATAGAAGCTTTTGTATGATCTATATCGGTGGATATTGCTACCGTGTTATACTCAGTAGTTTTATCTAGATTTATGAGCTTCCATATCGATTTCAATTAATTGCCCATCAATAGCCAATCCTTTTACCTCTAACCAGGTTCCTGTAGGAAATTGCTTCTTGTAAATACTATTACGGAACCCGGATACATTAATAAATTCTTTCATATTCGTAGTATATACATTTTCAACAACTACGTCATCAAAAGTATAGCCATAATGTTGTAGAATTTTTTCCAAATCCTTATAACAGTTTTTCATTTGTTGCTCCATATTTCCCGGTGCAACAATGATTCCTTTATCATCCATACTAACAGCGCCCGATATTTTAAGATCATTACCAATTTTTACAGCATGGCTATATCCATAAGATTTTTCTAACTCCGGACGAAGTAAAAAGTATTCTGGTGCTTCGCTTTTAATAACCGTTTCTTCAACCTCGTTCTTTTCTTGTTTACAACTTTGGAAAGTAAATGGTAAAATTAAGAACCCAAATATGAGTATGTTTTTTTGAGTAGTACTGCGTGTATTCATATTTATTTTTTTTTAACGGTAATTTAAAAATAATTGCATTAAATACCAAATATTTCCTGAATAGAAAAATCATCAAAATCAATAATATCTGTGAGTTTTATTGGTTTTTTAATTTTGATATTCGTCCAAGTGGCTTTGTATCTCTCCTTACCATCGGCTCTTATACCGATTACCTCTTTTTTTAATTTCTTTCGAGATAAAAAATTAATACTTGTTTCATTTATGCTAATATATTCTGACTGAAAACTACTCGGATACCTAGCATCATATCCAATCAAATAAAAATCAGTGTTTTGAAACCGAAATATGTATTGCCAGAAGCCATTTCTACCTTGCCCAAAATCAATATGCAAATTTCCTTCCTTAATTTCAACATTATATTCAGGTGCTATGTATCCACCTTCATAAGCATCTTCAGCAGAGAAACAAGATTTGTTTTTAACAACTAACTCATACCCTAGATGACGTTTGAACAATACAATTATGCCTTTTCTATTTTGATCTAATCGACCTCGATGCTCATCAATAACAATTTTATTGCTATCTGTTCCTTTAATAAGCAGAACACAATCTGCTATTCCATCTTTATTTAGGTCTCCTGTTATTTTTTGATAAACAACATATCCGTTTGGTAAAAAATCCATTGGAGCTTGCTTGTATCTTGCTTGCCCAGATAAAGCAATGGTAATAATTAGAAATAAAAATATCAAGAAGTATTTCATTCAGGGTCTATCATTTTATTTTCCCCAAGGAATAATAACTATCCTTAAATATATTATAATTGGTTTCATTAAATCTTTTAAAAAAAGCTTTAACCCTTTGCCTCCCTACCTTTACCCTATTCCCAATCACCTCACTCAGTCACCGGTCTATCGCCTAAATTACGTATATTCGTTATGTATGGAGGAAATGCCAATAACCGCCACGGTAGCGAAATATACCCTCAACGAAGAGCAGGAGAAAAAAGAGATCATCAGGCATTATCGAGCCTTATTAAAGAGTTTACGTCCTAAACTTAAAAAAGGAGATAAAGAACTGATTAGGCAGGCTTTTGAAATGGCTGCGGAAGCCCATAAAACCATGCGCAGAAAAAGTGGTGAGCCGTATATTATTCACCCCATTGCGGTAGCCATGATTTGTGTAGAAGAAATTGGCCTGGGTGTGCGTAGTACCATTTGTGCTCTACTGCACGATACGGTAGAAGATACAGATATTACACTGGAAGATGTTGAAAGAGAATTTGGTATTGAGATCGCTAAAATTGTAGACGGACTTACCAAGATATCTTCTGTGATGGACACAAATACCAGTCAGCAAGCAGAGAATTTTAAGAAGATATTACTGACACTTACCGATGATCCAAGGGTCATTCTTATCAAACTTGCCGATAGGCTTCACAATATGCGCACCCTCGACAGTATGAAGCGTGAAAAGCAATTAAAAATTGCTTCTGAAACAGTTTGGGTATATGCTCCCTTGGCGCACCGAATGGGTTTGTATAATATTAAAACAGAACTCGAGGATTTATCCATGAAATACCTTGAGCCAGATGCCTACAAAGATATTGCGCGCAAACTTGCAGAAACAAAAAGAGAGCGTACAAGATACATCAATGAATTTATCCGACCGATCAAAGAAAAAATGATTGCCGGTCATTTTGATTTCGAGATTTATGGCAGACCTAAAAGCATTCACTCCATTTGGAATAAAATAAAAAAGAAGTCGGTTGCTTTTGAAGAAGTATATGATCTCTTTGCAATCAGGGTAATCCTTAATTCTCCCCCCGAAAAAGAAAAAGAAGATTGCTGGAAGGTATATTCCATGATCACAGACGAATATAACCCTTCTCCGGAACGACTGCGAGATTGGTTAAGCAACCCGAAAAGCAATGGATATGAGGCCTTGCATACAACGGTAATGGGGCCGCAAGGTAAATGGGTAGAAGTACAAATTCGTACTAAACGAATGAATGAAATTGCAGAAAAAGGTTTAGCCGCACATTATAAATATAAAGAAGGAAGTTCCGATGAAGATCGTTTTGATAAATGGTTCGGACAAATCCGCGAAGTACTTAGCGCACAAGATACCGACGGGGTAGATTTTTTGCAAGATTTTAAAACATCATTCCTTGCAGAAGAAATTTATGTATATACTCCGAAAGGAGAAGTTAAAATGTTACCAACAGGGAGTACAGCACTCGATTTCGCCTTCTCTATTCACTCTGCTATTGGAACCAAGTGTATTGGCGCTAAAGTACACCATAAATTAGTACCTATCGGACATAAACTGCGCAGTGGCGATCAGGTAGAGATTATTACCAGTAACAAACAAAAGCCTTCTGAAGATTGGCTTAATCTGGTTGTTACGGCTAAAGCAAAAAGTAAAATAAAAGATTCCCTAAGGGAAGAAAAAAGAAAAATTGCAGAAGATGGTAAATATACGCTGCAACGGAAACT
>JAIEQT010000599.1 GCA_019747455.1 Chitinophagaceae bacterium
AAAGAACCCGAATCATCACCCGTAAAAACAACGCCCCTTGGTTAAAAAATTCATTATAGCGGGAGGCGGTACAGGCGGACATATATTTCCTGCCATTGCTATTGCTAATGCTTTAAAAGAGCAATTGCCCAATGCGCAATTTTTATTTGTAGGAGCAAAAGGAAAAATGGAAATGGAAAAAGTGCCACAAGCAGGCTATACCATTGAGGGGTTGGATATTGCCGGGTTTAACAGAACGCATATGTTGAAAAATATCACCTTGCCATATAAACTAATAAAAAGTTTTATACAGGTAAGAAGTATATTCAAAAAATTTAAACCGGATGCTGTGATAGGTGTGGGTGGATATGCTTCATTTCCGGTTTTAAGATTTGCGCAGTCGCAAAAAATTCCAAGTTTCTTGCATGAGAGTAATTCCTTCGCGGGTAAGGCTAATATTATGTTAGGGAAAAAAGCAACAGCTGTATTTGTTGCCACAAAAGGTATGGAAACATTTTTTCCTCATGCAAACCTTATTGTTAGTGGTAATCCGATAAGAAAATCAATTGTAAAAAATGCAATATCGAAGGAAGAAGCTTGCTCATTTTTTGGAATACCACCTCATAAAATAACAGTGTTAATAGTAGGAGGTAGTCTTGGGGCTAGAAGTATTAATGACGCTATATTAAGGGGTATTGTTGATATTGTTCATCAAGATATTCAGTTGATTTGGCAAACCGGAAAAACGAATGCTCATATCTATCTGGATGCAGGTAAAGGGTATAAGGATTTGGTAGTTACTGAATTTATTACAAAAATGGAGATCGGATATGCAGCTGCTGATATTATTGTGAGTAGATCCGGAGCAATGGCAGTTACAGAATTATGTATTATTGGTAAACCTGTTATACTCGTACCATTTCCGCACGCAGCAGAAGATCATCAAACGGCTAACGCTATGCAGTTGGTGAATGCCAGTGCAGCCATATTAGTGAAGGATGCTGATACTGATAATAAATTGGTTAGCACTATTTTATCATTAGCGGCTGATAAAGAAAAGCAGGTACAAATGTCGAACGCCATAAAGAGGCTAGCGATCACAGATGCAGATACCATCATAGCTAAAAAAATTATTGACTATATATCATGATTGCATTACAAGAAATAAAGAACATTTATTTTATTGGCATAGGAGGCATAGGTATGAGTGCCTTGGCGAGGTATTTTAATGCAAAAGGGACAGTAGTTGCGGGGTATGATAAAACGAGTACCCTATTAACCCGTGCTTTAGAATTGGAAGGCATAGCGATACACTATGAAGATAATATAGCTATGGCGCCTTCGGCGCCGGATGTAGTGGTATATACACCTGCCATACCTGCCAATCATACAGAATTGAACTACTTTAAAGATCATGGATTTACGGTAGTGAAACGCAGTGATATTTTACAATGGATAACAGCCAACTCATTCAATATTTGTGTTGCAGGCACTCATGGTAAAACCACGGTGAGCGCTATGATAGCCCATGTATTACGAGATACCGGATATGGTTGTAATGCTTTTCTGGGAGGTATTGCGGCTAATTATAATAGTAATTTCTGGAGTCATAATAATAATGTAGTTGTTGTAGAAGCCGATGAATACGATAGAAGTTTTTTAAAACTATCTCCGGATATAGCCATCATAACAGCCACAGATCCCGATCATTTAGATATTTACGGTACACCAGAAGAAGTGGAAAATGCATTTGTTCAATTTTCTGAAAAAGTAAAAACGGGCGGATGCTTGATTACAAAGTATGGACTTAAAAAAGAGCGAGCCTTTAAAGTTCCAGATCACTGTACCTATGATCTTACAAATAGCCTAGCGAATATTCACGTACAAAATTTAGTTGTTGAAAATGGTACCTATCGATTCGATGTTATTAATAATTACTGGAGTATCAACGATGTTATACTAAACATGGGTGGGCTCCATAATATTGAAAATGTATTGGCTGCTATTGGGGTGGCCAAATACTTGAAAATTGATGATATAAAAATTAAAGCTGCCGTAGCTTCTTTTAGAGGCGTGAAGCGAAGATTTGAATATGCATTGAAAACCACGTCGCATACTGTAATCGATGATTATGCGCATCATCCCGAAGAACTGAATGCTTTAATAAGTGGGGTTAGGAGTTTATTTCCACATACGAAGCTTACATTGGTATTTCAACCCCACTTATTTAGTAGAACCAAGGACCAGGCAACCGGCTTTGCTGCTAGTTTAGCCAAAGCCGACGAGTTAATACTCTTACCCATTTATCCTGCAAGGGAATTACCGATGGAAGGTATTCATAGTGAATGGTTATTGGATCAGGTGAAGATGCAACATAAACAAGTGCTTTCTAAAGAAAGTCTATTAACATATGTTGATACGCATAAACCGGAATTGATCGTTATGGCAGGAGCAGGTGATATCGATACATTAGTTCAACCCATCGCAAAATTACTTAGTTAGCATGACTATACCGGCGAATATAACTCGATGGATAATACGCATTATGTGGATACTATTTGGTATTGCACTCGTTGTATTATTTGGTGCCGGTATCCAATCTAAGAAGCAGCAACTATGTAATGATATCAATATTGAGATCAGCGGTGCGGAGAAACACATGTTTATCGATGAACTAGATGTAAAGGAATTAGTGAATGCCAAAGGGAATGTAATCGGGAAGCCCCTTTATACCCTATCACTTCGTTCGATGGAATCGGCTGTTGAACAAAATAGCTGGGTTAAAAATGCCGAAATGTATATTGATAATAATCAAATATTACAAATACGTATTGAAGAAAGACAACCCGTTGCAAGAATATTTGAAATATCCGGCAATAGCTATTATATCGATACCGCTTTGGTAATCTTACCGTTGAGTAATAAGCTTACGGCCAGGGTTCCTGTTTTTACAGGAGTAGATCCGCAGCAACCGAAAAAGGATATAACCATGTTAGCGCAAATTGCTGCGATGGCAACTTATATTGTTGCAGATTCTTTCTTCACAGCTCAGATTGCGCAAATTAATATAAACGCACAAAAGCAATTTGAACTGGTTCCTGCCATCGGGGATCATCTGGTAATTTTCGGCGATACAACTGATTTAAAGGCTCGCTTTTCTAAGCTTAAAAATTTTTATACGCATACCTGGTTTGAGGCTGGATTTGATAAATATGAAAAACTCGATTTGCAGTATCGTAATCAAATAGTGGCCACCCAAAAAGGTACGGCAAAAATGATAGCAGACTCTGCAGCAGCACAGGCTTTAATCGCAACATCTGCTTTAGCCATTACACCTATAACAGACTCCTCAGCAATACATAATAAAAAAATAAAATCTTTACCCATTCTTAACAATAAAAAAACCGTAAAACCGTTAACGAATGGGGTAAAACCTAAAAAAACAAAAAAACATACCTTATGAATCACAATGAATCACCAATCATTGTTGGTCTGGATATCGGAACAACCAAAATAGCTGCTATTGCCGGAAGAAAAAATGAATATGGTAAGCTAGAAATTTTGGGCTTTGGCCGTGCCAATAGCCATGGTGTACAGCATGGACAAGTGCTTAATATCGATCAAACCATCAAAGCTATTCAACAGGCCCTTGAAAATTGTGCCCAAAGTAACCCCGATTTAGAAATTAATGAAGTGTATGTTGGCATTGCCGGTCACCATATCAAAAGTTTACAAACCCGTGGTGATATTGTTCGTCAGGACCCTGAAACAGAAATTCAACGGTGGGAAATTGACCAGCTTATCAATAACCAAAGGAAAACTTTTATTCCGGCAGGAGATCAGATCATTGATGTGATCTCGCAAGATTTTCATGTAGATAGTATTCAGAATATTAAAGACCCTGTTGGTTACAATGGCGTGAAAGTAGGTGCTAATTTTCATATCATTACCGGTGATAGAAATGCTATCAGAAATATCAATAGAGCTGTGGATAGAAGTGGGTTGCAAACAAAAGACTTAGTATTACAACCGCTGGCTTCTGCGAGTGCTGTAATGAGTGAGATCGATATGGAAGCGGGTGTTGCCATATTAGATATTGGCGGCGGTACCAGTGATCTGGCTGTTTTTTATGAAGGCATCTTAAAGCATACTGCTGTAATTCCGTTTGGTGGTGAGAATATTACCAACGATATCCGCATCGGTTTAGGTGTATTGAAAAGTCAGGCTGAAGCTATGAAAGTACAATTCGGTTCGGCATTGGCAGATGAAGCTAAGGCCAATGCTTATATCACGATTCCGGGTTTAAAGGGTATGCCTGCTAAAGAGATCAGTGTAAAAAATCTAGCCTCTATCATTCAGGCAAGAATGGGAGAGATACTAGATTTTGTAACGTATCATTTAAAACAAGTTGGGTTAGATCATCGTGCCCTAAACGGTGGTATCATTCTTACAGGCGGTGGATCTCAGTTAAAACACCTTATTCAATTAACAGAGTATACAACAGGGTTGAATGCCCGCATCGGTTTACCTAACGAGCATTTAGCCGCCAATCATATCGATGAGTTGAAGAAACCTATGTATGCAACGTGTATAGGTTTAATATTGAAAGGATATAACGATTACGATCATAAGTATAAAGAGTTCAATGAAAAGTTTGTAAAAGTATCGGTTCCCGAAGGGCTTACAAAGAAACAAGAAGGGGGTATCAAAACAGAAGTGGAAACACCCATAACACAAGTAGATGTAATACAAAGAAGAGAGCGCTTCTGGGATAAATTCAAGAATAATTTGATCGATTTGTTCAAAGAAGAAGAAGACCAGGTAATCCGCTAATAAAATAAAAACGGGTATAGCCCGTTTCTTATATATAATCTAACCCAAAACCTACACTATGATTCATTTCGATTTGCCAAAGCAAAAGTCATCCATTATTAAAGTATTGGGTGTTGGCGGAGGCGGTAGTAATGCGGTAAACTTTATGTTTTCGCAAAACATCGAAGGCGTTGATTTTATCATTTGTAATACCGATGCCAAAGCAATAGAACAAAGTCAAGTTCCGAATAAAATTCAACTAGGGCCACATTTAACGCAAGGTCTTGGTGCGGGCGCCAACCCCGAAGTTGGTAAAAAAGCTACCGAAGAATCTCTAGAAGAAATAAGACGTATCCTCGAAGTGAATACCAAAATGGCATTCATTACAGTAGGTATGGGTGGCGGTACCGGTACAGGTGGTGCCCCTATCATTGCACAAATATGTAAAGAGCTTGGTATTTTAACTGTGGGTATTGTTACTACCCCTTTCGGTTTCGAAGGACCTCGTAGAAAACTACAAGCCGAAGAAGGTATCAACGCACTTAAACCTTATGTAGATACGCTACTGGTTATCAGCAATGAGAAACTCCGTATGCAATACGGTAATCTAAAAATGAAAGAAGCATTTAGTAAAGCTGATAATGTGTTGGCAACCGCAGCTAAATGTATTACCGACGTGATCAATAGTCGCGGACATAT
>JAIEQT010000118.1 GCA_019747455.1 Chitinophagaceae bacterium
GATATTCGTATAGTCTGGTTGTTAGCTTCATTAGGTATAAATACTAGCTCAAAAAGCCGATGAAAAAAGTTTAGTTCGTTAGAAAATTCAGAACTTTGTTTTGTCTGCGAAGTAACAGCACTTAATGAAGGTTTGCTATGCGGCAAATACCTGATTTTGTTTTTATTTCACGGTGTTTTATAAAAACATACCGAATACATCAATCTTCGCAGTTATCCTACTACACCAATTAACCTCCTTATTGGTATGAAAAATAAAATAGATAAATCCAATGCATTGGATCGCATGCTAGATTTTGCAAGCACTTCTGAATGGAAAGAAATCTTATGGTTATGGTATAGTAGTACTGTTACCGGTAGCTACTTAAAAGAAAGTACGAGAAAAGAGCGATCAGAAATAAAGATGGCTTTCGAATTATTGAATAACCTAATGGATGAAATTGGTCGGGGAAAAGAAAAATGATGCTACAAACTGGTCGTGATTTTAGCAAAATAAAAAATAAATCGACAAAACAAGAGCTTCAAGAATAAAAATGTAAGTATTTGATTACAAATTACTTATAATTAATATTTGAATATTAATAAAAGGTAACTGAAGAATATCAGTCAAAAAAATAAAAGTAACGCTTGTTAGGTTTCTGTAAAATCATCAACTTTATATTACCCCAAAATCTAATTCGTACCTGAATGTCAAGAACATTTCATATAAACTTGCACACAGATAAGCGTATCTCGCTTATAGCTATTCCTAGTTATATACGGATACTGCTTAAACGTGGATTTTTATTAATTTATTTTAATTACAGACGAAAAAAAATTTACCCTATGTCTCGTTTACTAACAGGCATTGTATTAATCGCCGTAATTTTCTTCAGTGCCTGCTCAGGCGGTAACCACGCCTCGAGTTCCAAAGGATACTTGAAAAGTAGTGCCCCGCAGAACAACCCTAATACAAACAACGCCTACACCCCGGCTAATTCGGCTCCAATCATAGATAAGAGCCAGTATATACCCTTTTCGCGGGAACTGCAAATGAAATTATCTGCCTATAATGTAGATGTAAAGAGGGTGCAATTTTACATCGACCAGAAGCTGGTACTTACACGCAATTTAGATAGTGCAAAGGCAGAAGTAAAATCTGGTACTATTAGCTTTACCAATGGAAAACTAATCAATGAGATTATTATTCCGGCATATACCCCTGGCATTGTAGAATCAGCCGATATGAACGGTATCCGTGTAAGTTTTGAAAACGGCAGTTCTTTCTTATTCGTGCCTGCGGAAGATGATGATAAATTTGTAATTGCAGGAAATAACTGGGATAATGGCACTGTGGAAGTAATTTATGATAAAGGTGTTTATCGTGCATCTAGCGGCTCTTCGAATATTAGTGTAGCCGATGTACGTTTGGTGGTTAAGCTCACCGATGTAAATAAGAGCGATAAGAAAACCCGTACCCTACCCGGCAGGAAATTGGGTTTATAAATTTTTTAATCCTTGCCGTATGAGCCCCCGACAAACTAGCCGGGGGTTTTTTATTTTGTAAAATCAAACAGTGTAGCAGTAAAAACAGCCCTTTCCCGCTTTTTAAATATGACATCCCAATTCCCCTTGTAACGCAAAACCTTAGGAACTAGCAGGTCGCCGATTCGGGTCATCTCAACTTCCATATTCACATCAAAATCATAAACACCTGCCTTATAACTTAAGGCATAATTCCTGGCCAACACCTCCAGTGTTTTCATATCGAACCAGGTTACCATTTGATCAACCACCACTTTATCATCTTTAATAAAACTCAAATTTTCTTTCGGCGTGATAGCAAAAACATAAGCTAAAGCTCCCTTAAATTCTACAATATCCAATCGATAATCATATAAACGATGTGCACGATCATCATATAGATCTAACTTATCCCCAATAAAGGGTATGCCAGGAATTTTTTTTCCGGGATTAAAGAATAACATTTTTAATTGCTCTTTATGCTTCTCCATCCCTTTTTTATCTGATAGGTTACGCATACGACCCTTTACTATATTATCTTCTCCACAAACCATGCCTTTGGTAAAAAATAAAGAAGCATACAGTTCAGGTGTAGTGTAATTATAATTTTTTTTCGAGTCGTAAAAGTCGCCTGTAGTTTTTTCTTCCAATACTTCCATGGTTCTACAGCCATTAACCCTTTTTTGTTTTGTTTTACTCAATAAGGAAGCTTGTACAGCTCCTTTTTTGTCTAACATGTCGATACTGTTATATGCAGAAAACCCAAGCACCCGAAGATTACGAAAGGCTTTATAAAAACTAGTGTCTTCCTTTATTTGAGCAAGAAGTCTTTTATAATCAAAATTATTTCTTACAACTACTTCTGATAAGGTAAATCTTTTTTCATCGATAATAACAGTGGTATCCTGCCCAAAAATTTTTCCGCAAGTAACTAAGAAAAAGAAAAAAAATAGTCGTTTTGTCATTTGGCAAAACTCATTTTGTAATCCACTTTAATTTTACCCTTACTAATATCATTAAGTTTACCCTGCAACATCTTCTTACGCAGTGGTTTTAAATAATCGATAAAAAGTTTCCCTTCGATATGATCATATTCATGCAATATTACCCTGGCGGTAATACCTGAAAAAGTATTCACATGCTCCACGAAGTTTTCATCCAAAAAACGAATAGTTACATTTTCTCCCCGTATAATATCTTCCCTGATTTTAGGGATACTCAAACATCCTTCGTTGTAAGCCCATTCAGCACCAGAAATAGCTTCTATTTGTGCGTTGATAAATACCTGTTTAATCCCTGGCGCATCGTTGTAATGTTGCTTTTCATCTTCCTCCATATGTTCATGAATTTGGACACTATCAACAACAAACAAACGGATATCTTTATTAACCTGCGGAGCAGCTAACCCAACACCATTGCTGGCATACATGGTTTCCCACATATCTTCAATAAATTTCGCCAATCCCGCATAATCAGCTGTAATATCTTTCGCCACTTTTCTTAAAACAGGAGCACCATAAGCAACAATAGGGAGAATCATCTATTCATTTTTGTGCGAGCAAAGGTACATGTTCAATCCGAAATCTTCAATCTACAATTTAAATTACGTACCACAGATAGGAGATTGAAGATTATTGATTTCTGTTTGCAAGGTACTCCTGCAACAACATTACAGCGGCTATTTGATCGATATTACCTTTAATTCGGCGATCCTTTTTTTTCATCCCCATCTCTACCATGGCCCTCACAGCCATTTTGGAAGAAAACCGTTCATCTACCGTTTGAACAGGGATACCAGGAAAATTTTTTTGTAAGGCAGCTATTGCTTTATGAACCAATGGGGTAGCATGGGTTGGTGTATCATCTAAGTTTAAAGGCTCCCCTATTAAAAAAAGTTCTACCGGTTCTTTATTACAATAACTTTTTAAATAGGGGATAAAATCTTTAGTATCGATCGTATCCAAAGCTGTAGCAATAATTTGCAAAGGATCGGTTACCGCTAATCCGGTTCTTTTTCCGCCATAATCAATACAAACTATTCTTGCCATATTACCAACCGTATTGAAAAAATAAAGAGATAATTACCAATACACCAAAAACTACACTGGCAATTCCGTTTGCTGTCATAAATGCAATATTCACTTTACTCAAATCATCTGGTTTCACTAACCGATGCTGATAAATAAGCATTCCGATAAAAACGGCACATGCGATCCAGTAGAGCCAAAAAAAATGTCCATACCAACCGGCCATAATGATGAATACAGCGGAAACCAAGTGTAATAATTCAGATACATGTAATGCATTTTTCTTACCCAATGCAACCGGAATGGAGTGGAGTGTATATTGCTTATCAAAACCTTCATCTTGCAAGGCATAGATAATATCAAAACCACTAACCCAGCAAATAACAGCGAAGGAAAAAAATAAAGGTAGCCAATCAAAAACACCGGTTATGGCTAAATAAGCGCCTATTGGTGCTAAGGATAAGCCAATACCTAACACTAAGTGACACAAAGCGGTGAATCTTTTGGTATAGCTGTAAAAGAGAATGACGAATAGGGCTATAGGTGAAAGGTAAAAGCATAAGGTATTTATAAAAAAAGTAGCTATAATGAAGCAAATACAATTAATAATGGTAAACCAAAGTACCGACTCGGCAGAAAGTATACCAGCCGGAATCTCACGAATAGCAGTACGCGGATTAAGGGCATCAAAACTACGATCGAGGTATCTATTGAAAGCCATAGCGGCGCTTCGCGCCGTAACCATACATACCAATACTAACAAGAACTTGAAAGCCATGTTAGCCGACATAATAATTTGCAAGGATGCGCCTTTTTTGGCTGCTCCTAAAAAAAAGCCGATGCAAGCAAAGGGCAATGCAAAAATGGTATGCGAAAATTTTACTAAACTCAAATAATGTTTCACCATATTTCCTTCCAATAACTTAATAACTCAATAACCGATAACTTACTTGCCAAACACCAACTCCCACAAAACAATTCCCGCAGAAACAGAAACATTTAGTGAGTGCTTCATACCCATCTGCGGAATTTCGATAGCGCAATCACATATCAACAATACTTCATTACTTACGCCATCTACCTCATTACCAAATACGATCGCTACTTTTTCAGCAACACTAAATTCTTGTAATGGAATACTACCTTCTACTTGCTCTATAGCATATATCTTATACCCCATACCTTTTAACTTACTTACTGCTTCAACCGTTGAATGATGATAATCCCATTTCACGGTTTCTGTAGCTCCTAAAGCAGTTTTATGGATGTCTCTATGCGGAGGCTGGGGGGTAAACCCACATAAATAAATAGCTTCTGCTAAAAAAGCATCTGCTGTACGAAATACACTACCCACATTGTGCATACTACGAATATTATCCAGTACTATCACAATGCTATTTTTCTCAGCTTGCTTGAAATCGGCTACTGTTTTGCGGTTAAGCTCCTCCATCGTCCATTTACGCATATCACAAAGGTAAACCCATCCACTCATATAATCTTTTCAAGCTTTTTGATACTATTCACTATTTTAAAAGCCTAAACTGTTAACATGAGAAAAAACAACCAACTGCTATTTATGATAGCTATGGCCTCCCCTCTTTTTTCTTTAGCCCAAGAAGAAAAAGTAGATATGGTTATAATGGAAAAAATAAGGCAAGAAGGCCTTAAAAACTCCAAAGTGATGGAGATCGCTTTTAACCTTACTGATAAAAGCGGACATCGGCTTACAAACTCACCCGGTTATGCCAGAGCTGCTAATTATGCCAGCGCTACATTAACAGGATGGGGTGTACAAAATGTAGCTATCGATCCATGGGGCGAATTTGGTAAAGGATGGGATTTAGAAAAGGCATACTTAGCTATAACTGCTCCTTATTACAAACCATTATTAGCCTACCCAAAAACCTGGACTTCCGGAACCAAAGGCGCAAAGAATGGAGCGCTATTAGTGATTAGCGCCAGGGACACTACTGAGTTAGAAAAATATCGAGGACAATTAAAAGGGAAGATCCTG
>JAIEQT010000529.1 GCA_019747455.1 Chitinophagaceae bacterium
GGGTGAAATGATTACACAGGGGCGTGTCTTTTTTATCTCGCTTCCAATTGTTGGATCAAGGTTCACCAAAACAACATCATACTGCCTTAGTTCCATTCCTGAAAACTTTCATCTTCAAATACATCGTTAAGAAGCAATTGATCATCTCCGTTTTCGTGCATTTTTTTGAATGCTTTATCCCAGCCCTTCCGAGGAGAAGATTTCGGTTTTAAAATAATATAGCTTTTCTCAAGAACCAATTCTACAGTATCTTGAATATTGTATTTCTCCAAAAGAGTCTTACTTAGCCGTATTCCTTTTGAATTGCCAATTGAAATTACTGAAACATCCATAATTAACAGTTGTGTATACAAAGTAATTACAAATTTATAAAGATTCAAAATAAAAGCTCATTCCTCCCACAAGTCCCGCGCTCGTTACTCCTATAAATGACCTATTGTTGAAATAAGTGTAATCTTGCAGCATGTTAATTTTTCTTGACATAGATGGTGTTATGGTTCCTGTAAAAGGTTGGAAAAGCCCCGAATTCTTGAATGATGGCTTTCCTGCTTTTAGTAGTCAGGCAACTAGTGCTCTTCAGCGTTTGATTGCTGAAGATGTAACCATTATGCTTACAACCTCATTTACACTTCACCCCACTAACTATTGACCAATGACTTGCATCGCCTTTCTCTCTCCAATCTGCTGGCGCCACATAGCGTAGTACAAGCCTTTTTCGGCTAAGAGATCCGAATGGGTACCTGTTTCGGCAACCTGCCCCTTTTCTAATACATAAATACGATCAGCATGCATAATGGTACTTAACCGATGCGCAATCATTACCGTGATTTGTTCTTTTTGGGCTGAGATAGAACGAATGGTATTCGTAATTTCCTCTTCCGTGATACTATCCAAGGCAGAAGTTGCTTCATCAAAAATAAGCAGTTGTGGATGACGTATTAAAGCACGGGCTATTGAAAGCCTTTGTTTTTCTCCTCCACTTAATTTTAATCCACCTTCTCCGATCATCGTATCAATTCCTTTTTCGGCACGAGCCAAAAGGTTATCGCAGCTTGCTTTATGCATCGCTTCATGTAAATCTTCGTCTGTGGCAGTTGGGTGAACAAATAATAAATTTTCTCGTATGGTTCCTGCAAATAATTGTGTGTCTTGCGTAACAAATCCGATCTGTGATCTTAGTTCATCAAAATTTATTTCGCTAGCATCTATACCATTGTATTTGATGTTCCCTTTTTGCGCACGATATAAACCAGCTAAGAGTTTGACTAGCGTACTTTTACCGGCACCGGAAGGGCCCACGAAGGCAATCGTTTCTCCTTTCGTTACATCAAAACTAATATCGTCTAACGCATTATACTGCGCTGTTTGGTGTTTAAAAGTGATATGCTCAAAAGTTAAAGAAGCAATTTTGCCAATTTTATGAGGTGCAGCAGGTGTTGGCTCCGAAGGCTTTTGCATCAGGTTGTGAAAATTATTGAGAGAGGCTTCGGCTTCACGATAGGAAAGAATGATATTACCAATTTCTTGAAGCGGACCAAAAATAAAAAATGAATAAAACGTAAGTGTCATTACTTCCCCTGCTGTTAATTTACTACTAAAAACCAGCCATAGTAAGGTGAACATGATAATTTGCCGAAGGAAGTTTACAAAAGTGCCTTGCACAAAACTGAGTGAGCGAACACTTTTTACTTTGCGCAATTCGAGTCCAAGTATTTTATAGGTATTCTTATTCAATCTGGATATTTCCTGATCTGTAAGACCTAAGCTTTTTACCAATTCAATATTGCGAAGGCTTTCTGTGGTTGTGCCAGCTAAAGAGGTAGTTTCTTTAACAATGGTTTTTTGAATAACTTTTATTTTTTTACTTAATAAGTTAGTGAGTAAGGATAATAGTATAATACCTGCAGCATAAATAGGCATGATCGACCAGTGCAAACGGAAAGAATACACTGAAATAAAAACGATACCTACGAGAATACTAAATAATACATTGATAAAAGCAATGATGAATCTTTCTGTATCGGTTCTTACTTTAGATAGAATAGAAAGCGTTTCGCCGCTGCGTTGATCTTCAAATTCTTGATAGGGGAGTTGCATAGAGTGTTTCAAACCATCGGTAAAAATTTTTGCGCCAAATTTTTGAACAACCACATTGCTAAAATAATCTTGAAAAGCTTTGGCAATACGTGATACCATGGCTACACTTATTAGGATTCCTAAGAAACCCAGTACCCCCCAAATAAATTCAGATTCTGTTCTTGTACCAGTGGCAACAAATTGTTTGCTTTCATTAAAATAGCCTGTTTGTAACGGGTGCATACCATATTTATCCAGCATTTTTCCGAAAAAAAAGGGATCCAACATCGAGAAAGATTGGTTGATGGCTGCTAATAACAAAGCCAGCATTACTAACCATTTATAGGGCTTGAGGTATTGAAGAAGTAGTTTCATGGGGTAAAGATACGAGTTACGAGATTCGAGTTGCGGGATTTGAGTTCAGAGAAATGGGGTGTCACTCGTATCTCGATACCCGAATCTCGAAACCATTCTCTTTCCCTCTGTCCATAGTATACTGTATAACGCTATCCCCGACTGTTAATAATAATTTGACCCGGGGTTGATTTTTATAGGCCACAACCTACGTAACTTACAAAAACCTTCATTATATGCGTTGGAGAAAATTCAATGGCGAGCCCATTACACTTCCCATCAAAGATGCAGTAGAAGATGCTATCAAAAGGGAAACGGCTCAGGGCACTCGTTTAAAAGTATGTATCGGTACCGACAGTCAGGTTAAAGGCGATGATACTGAGTTTGCAACTGTAATTGTTTTTTTGCGTGAACACAATGGTGGATTCATGTATATCCACAACGAAAAAACAAAGCAGAAATACCATATCAAAGAAAGGATGCTGGTAGAAGTTGCTAAGAGTATTGAAATCGCTTATGAGTTATGCAATTTGTTTATCGAGTATCATGTTGATATGGAAGTACATGCCGATATCAATACCAATCCGCAATTTAAGAGTAATGATGCTTTGCGGGAAGCCATGGGTTATATTCTGGGAATGGGATTTGCTTTTAAAGCTAAGCCTGAGGCTTTCGCCAGCAGTTGCTGTGCCGATAAAGTAGTGAACTAGTTTACTGCTTGCCAGGGATATTCCCCTCCAGTAATGCACGTAGTGATGCTGCGAGTAATTGGGGTTTTTTCGCCTCAAAAATAGCGAGCTTATCTCTTGGAATGCGGAGTAGGTATTTCTTACCCTCCGCTAATTGTTTATCTAAGCCAGGGTTCCATTTATTAAACAGACCAATATTTATCAGCAGTTCATTAGCAATAATAAGTGATTGATATCTGCCACTTATTTCAACAGTAGTAGTGGTTGCTTCTTCTTCATCAGTAAGTGTGGGTTTTGTGAGTAAGGGCATATTTTCTTTGTGGTATTTTGCTTCGGCGGCCGTCATAGTTGTCCAGCCACCACTCCCTTCAAAAATATAATGGGTAGCAATGAATTTCTTTACATGATTTCTGGTTTCCTCCGGAAGGTAGTATTGTAAGTCCCAAAAACTTTTACTACCCGATTTACGGATACACTGCCGAACTCTTCCTGCGCCGCCATTATAGGCTGCCACTACCAAGAGCCAATCATTAAATTCAGCATATAACTCACGCATTAATTTGGCTGCTACATGCGTACTTTTAATATAATCTGTTCTCTCATCATTAACCCCAACGCGCAATCCGAATCGTTTGGCTTCATAGTCCATAATTTGCCACGGCCCAACCGCTCCGGCCCAAGATACAAGAGCTGATTGCAAATGACTTTCTATTACGCTGAGGTATTTCATTTCTGTTGGTATGCCATAGAGCTTGAGAATATTATCATATACATCAAAATAGGGCTTACCCCAACGCTTCATGCGTTCTAATTCTTTACCTTGTTTTTTTATATATTCCTGTACAAATGAAACGGCACGCGGATTTAGCTGTGCTGCATAAGGTTTTGAGGAATCAAATTTATTCTTGAACAGTGAACTGAATCCAATTTTATCGGTACTATCTTTTTGAGCCGATAATAAAGATGCATTAAAAAGAAAGCAGTAAAATAATATGACTTTATATTCTTTCATTTTGCTTAGCCATCAGTGATTGTGAAAGCTGTAGCAAAGTTACTTCATCAAAGGCTGCTGTCATCAATTGTAAGCCAAATGGCATCCCGTTTTCATGCTTGTATAACGGAATAGAAACGGCGGGAATGCCCACCAGATTTGGATATACTGTAAATATATCTGCTAAAAACATTTCGATTGGATCGCTTATTTTTTCACCTAATTTAAAGGCAGGGGCCGGCACTGTTGGAGAAATAATGCAATCATAATCCGCAAAAATGATATCTGTTTGTTGTTTTAGTAATTGGCGAACTTGTTGTGCTTTGGTAAAATAGGCATCAAAAAAACCTTCACTTAAAACAAAGGTTCCTAATAAAATTCTGCGTTTTACTTCTTCTCCAAAACCCTCACCACGAGAAGCTTTGTACATTTCTGTTAGGTCTAGACCTTCTTTTTTAGTTCTGTGACCAAAGCGAACCCCATCAAATCTCGATAGATTACTGGAAGCTTCGGCTGTGGTTAGTACATAGTAAGTTGGCACTACATAGTTTAATAGGCTGAAGGAAACCGGTTTTACATAATGACCGGCTGCTTTTAAAGATTCAATAGTATTTGTAATTTCTTTTTTAATAGTTGGGTCTAATGCAGGATGGTTCAGTGCTTCTTGAAAATAAGCTATTTTATAGGTTTTAGGGGGAATGGTTAGCGCAGCAGTATAATCAGGCACCGGATGAGTGGAAACGGTGCTATCATATTCATCCTGGCCGGCAATGGTTTCAAGTACAACGGCAGCATCGGGAATACTATTGGCAAAAATGCCGATTTGATCGAAGGATGAGGCGTATGCAATGAGTCCATATCGGGAGATTCTTCCATAGCTTGGTTTTAAGCCTATGATTCCACAGAAATCGGCCGGCTGCCTTACCGAGCCGCCTGTATCGGAGCCCAAGCTTATCATACATAAACCGGCCTGAACGGCAACTGCTGAACCACCGGAAGATCCACCGGGAACGCGACTAATATCTCTTGCATTTTTTACAGGCCCATAAGCTGAATTTTCATTGCTACTGCCCATGGCAAACTCATCACAATTTTGACGGCCAATGATAATGGCTCCTGCGTCCAATAATTTTTGTGTTGCAGTGGCACTATAAATTGAAGTGAAAGGCTGTAAAATTTTTGAAGCAGCAGATACGGCATGATCTTTATAACATATCACATCTTTCAAGCCTACAATCACACCATGTAAGGATGTATTGATCCCTTCTTTGGAACGAAGCTCATCTAGTTCTCTGGCTTTTGTATAGGCTTCTTCTTCAAAAACTTCTATGTAAGCATTTAAATGGGCTTGCTGTGCGATGGCATCAATATAAAAACGAACGGCCTCCACACAGGTGGTTTGGCCGTTCTGTAATGCTTTATGATAATCGGAGATAGAGTGAAAAC
>JAIEQT010000282.1 GCA_019747455.1 Chitinophagaceae bacterium
GACTCTTTTCATTCATGAGCATTACGCTGCCCTTGCCAAAGTCTTTATCTATCTTATCTATCGTTAGTTTTAACGCTTTTAATTTTTCTGCATTGCTCATGATATTTAATTTAATGGGTCAAATTTAATGGGATGGTAAAAGTAGTAATTTTTAATTATCAACACTAATTTTTTTAGTATTTTTTTACTAACGCATTTAGTTTTTTGATTATTGTGCTAAAATAAAAACCCCGACGCAAAGGTCGGGGTGTATTTATACCTGTTTACTATGTTTTTTCACGGTATTTTACCAACCGATGCCATAATCTTCTCCGTTATTAGAAGACCCTCCCCAAATACTACCATGTTTTCTATCCAACATAATGGCATTGATAGGCCCGCTGGTGCGATTCCCTAAACTAATTTTATAGCCCATTTTCTTCAGCGCCTCACGGGTAGCTTCGGGTGTTTGGTTCGATAATAATAGATCTCCGGGGCGCGGTTTTCTATCGGCAATCTTAGATCCTCCCAAACTCAGCCAAAGTTGATTGGTATTGATATTAGCGGCTTCGCTGGCTTGTTGAACCGTCATGCCGAATTCCTGCATATTGAGAAAGAATTGTAATAGATTTTGATCTTGCGTATCACCACCTTGCACGGCAAATGATAGCCATGGCTTACCGTCTTTCAATGCCATAGTAGGCGTTAATGTTACGCGAGGTCTTTTGCCCGGTGCTACCACATTAAAGGGATTAATGATTGAGTCTAATACAAAGCTCTGCATACGCTGGCTCATACCAACACCTGTATTACCTGCAATACAAGCCGGTAACCATCCGCCGCTAGGCGTAATAGATACAACCCAACCATCTTTATCTGCTGCTTCTACACTTGTAGTACCTCGCCATAAACGATCCATGTATTCTTCCTCTGCTTTTTTCAACATGGCTGTTTGATTATTATTGTCGTGAGCAGGTACAAAATTTCTTTTGCCCGTAGTATCGGACTCTAACGCGCGCTTTTTCAATAACTCGGTAAAGGGATTTTCTCTTCCTTCAAAAGCATACGGGTTACCCGGACCAATATCAGCCCTGTTTTTCTCCGGATCAATTTCTTTTGCCCTCGCAGCCGCATACTCCTTACTCAACAATCCTTTCATTGGTTGATCTTTATTAAAAGCCGGATCTCCATAATAAAAATCGCGATCGGCAAAACTTAAATTCATTGCCTGGTATACGGTATGAATATATTTCGGTGAATTGTAGCCCATCGCTTTTAAATCATAGTTCTCCAAAATATTAAGCGCTTGTAATAAGCTTGGGCCCTGTGTCCACTGTTGTAGCTTATAAACATCCACACCTTTATAGTTTACGCGCATCGGTTCTTCTTCCTTTACTTTCCAGTTCGCGAGGTCTTGCTTCGTAATTAATCCGCCTTGCTCTTGTGCGCCCCTAACAAATTCATCGGCAATATCCCCTTTATAAAAACGGTCATAAGCCGCTTGTATAGCTTCTTTACGCGTTTTCTTATTTTTTAATGCATTCTGTTCTGCCTCTACTAGTTTCGTGAGTGTGTTTAATAAATCTTTTTGTACAAAAATTTCTCCGGCCTCCGGCGCCTCTCTTTTTTCGCCTTCATGGGTAAGAAAAACTTTTTTGCTATAAGGCCATTGTTTGATCTGTGCTTTTCCCCGTTCGATGCTGTTTGCTGTTTGTGCTTCTATTGGGTAACCAGCAGCTAATTGCATAGCGGGGGCTAATACTTGTTTTAAACTCATAGTGCCATACGCTGCTAACATATGGCAAATGCCGCCAACTGTTCCCGGCGTTACGGCTGCAAGCGGACCGTACTCGGGCGGGAAGCCGTAGCCTTTTGATTTAAAAAATTCGGGCGTGGCACCTGTTGGTGCAACACCCAAAGCATTGATACCAATTACTTTTCCTGTTTTAGGATTGTAGATCAATGCCTGAGTTTCACCACCCCAGCTTAATACATCCCACATGGTACAGGTGGCTGCCAGCATGGCTATTGAGGCATCTACAGCATTTCCACCTTGTTGAAAAATCATAGCCCCGGCTGTTGCTGCCAATGGCTTTCCTGTGATGGCCATCCAGTTTTTTCCGTGTAGTGGTGGCTTCTGAGTAGCTTGTGAAAAAAGTGTTGATGTAATCGCTATAGAAGCGAATGCTAATAATAGTTTTCTCATGAGTAATAATTAGGGTTACAAATTACTGAATCTATGAAATAGATCCGTATTTGTTTGGATGGATGGGTCAAGTTACGTTTCGAGATACGAGCTGCGGGTTAGGGTTTGTTAGGCAACTGCAGATGTATGATTTCGCTGGTTAATCGTGACATTTTTAAAACTCCCAGAAATATTCCTTCCATTTCCTGGGATGATGGGTGTGGTGATGTACTTCCATATTTCCTTTTTGAAATATTATGCGTGACGCTCTCTTCTTTTTAATATACCCCCCGATGCTTCTCTGATGGTGCTGGCATAAATGAATGCTTTAGGGTCCACCTCACTAATTAAATTTTTAAGCTTTCTTAATTCTAATCGGGTGATTACAGTAAATATAATGTCGCACTCTGCACTTACCTCAAACTTGCCGGGTAAAAATCCACGCTCTCCCTTGTAAATAGTAATGCCCCTGCCTAATTTATTTACTAATTGATATTTGATGGCATCACTCTTTGCAGATATAATAGTTACGCCCGTATAGGCCTGTACGCCTTCTACCACATAGTCTATACAACGAGTAGCCGTAAAATAAGTGAGGATTGAATATAGTGCCGTTTCTACACCAAATTTAAAAGCAGCGATGGTAAAAATCAACGTATTAAATGCCAATATAATTTCGGTGATGGTAAATGATGTTCGTTTTAAAGTATACAGCGCAAACACTTCGATGCCATCCAATGCCGCTCCGGCACGCATTACTAAACCAATACCGATTCCCAAAAAAGCACCGCCAAATATGGATATCAATAATTTATCGTGTGTTAAGCTAAGTTCGGGCAACCATTGCAAACAAATACCCAATAGTATCACACCTACCATCATGCGAACGGCGAAGCGCTTTCCTACAGAAAAAAAGGAAATGGCCACTAATGGTAAGTTGAAGAGTATAATATTCAAGGCCAGATTCCAATGATAGAGCTCATGGGCCAGTAAAGACATGCCCGTTACGCCTCCGTCAAAAAAATGATTGGGCACTAAAAACCCTTTTAATGCTATACCCGCCATCACAACACCCAAAAGCACCTGTGCAGCATCTTGTACTATTACCCAATTTGAATCTTTGAGTTTTTCATCAACGCCGGGTTGTAATGTTTGCTCGAGTTTTTGTAGATTTTGTTGTTTTACTGCATCGCGCTCAGCTCTGGCTGTCTCCGTAAAATATTGATGTGACGTGAGAAAGCCTATTTGTTGGATCAACCATTCTGTTTTGCTTTTATATAACCCGATTTTTTTATTCTCGCTAAACAGTTTATCGGCGTTAGCCGTGTAATCCGGTCCACCTAAATAATATAAATCCGCATCGCACAAAATTTTAGCCAAATGATCTTTGGGTGATTGGGGCAATTTTGTTGCCATGATCATCGAAACTATTTTTTCGATTTGCTCCTCCGTATATCCAAATGCAGGCAGGTGTTTTTTGGCTAATGATGCGGATATAGATTCGTGTTGCTGATAATCTTGCAGGAATCCGCTATCATGAAATAGCGCTGCCGTTTTTAAAAGTAAAAGCTCGTCACCATGTATGCCTTCTCTGGTAGCTATTATTTCAGAGGCCTCTATTACGCTTTTAGTATGATCAATATTATGATAGCTTAGATAAGGCGGTAAACCACTTTCAAGCTTATTGATCATAAAATGATACGCTTCTTGATACTGCATAATTATTGTATTACTTCGTAAAGCTTAACGGCTGCTTCTTTATTTTTCAAACTGAATGAGCCTATTTCTTTACACTCAAATGCTTGTTTAACTTTCTCGTAATCATCTGCAGCAATCGCAATTTGATTTCTACCGGCCGCCGACTGTATTCGTTGCGCTGTATTAACTGTATCTCCAATAACGGTGAAATCTAGTCTTTTCAGGGTTGCAGATCCGATATTTCCCGAAACCATTTCGCCACTACGAATACCGATAGACACTTGTGGAGTGAAGGCGTTTTCTTCAGGTAGGGCCGCTACATTTTTACGAATGGCTAAAGAGGCATCTATGGCTCTATCTAAGTGATAATTTCCTTTAAATACGGCCATTACGCAATCCCCTATAAACTTATCTATAACGCCACCTTGTGCCAAAATTTCTTTTACCATCAAATCGAAATAGGTGTTCAACATTCTTACTACCGTATCTGGTTTTTCTTTTTCGCTGATGGCCGTAAATCCACAGATATCAATAAAGGCAACTGTTGCTTCTATATTTTCGTTCGCCATCAATGATTCTTCGTATTCTTTTGTACCCATAAAATTGAGTACATTTTCATCTACATACATTTTGAGAATATTATTCTCTTTAATAGCCTGTAGCGTTTCCTTCAGTTGCGCAACATGTTTAATGGTTTTGGCTACCGTTATTTCCAGATCTTCAAAATTTACAGGCTTGGTTACAAAATCAAACGCCCCTCTATTCATGGCTACGCGTATATTATCCATATCTCCATAAGCAGACACCATAACGGTTTTGATCAATGGTGTATTTTCACAAATCTTGGATAGTAGCGTAAGGCCATCCATTTCGGGCATATTGATATCACTCAGTACCACTGAAACATCCGGGTTATCAACCATTTTTTCCAGCGCATCTTTCCCGTTTGTTGCAAATACAAACTCGTATTCGTTCTCTCTTATCTTTTGGCGAAATTTTTGTCGGATCAGGGTTTCCAAATCCGCCTCATCATCTGCTACTAGGATCTTCGTCATACGATGATATGTTTTAATTTTTCCTTTAAGGAAATAAAATCAACTGGTTTGGTTAAAAAATCATCCGCGCCTAACTCAGTTGCCTGACGGTGATTTTCTGCGTCTCCATAAGCCGTAATCATCATTACTACGGGGGGCGGTGTAGCATATTCTTTTTTAATCTTTGCTAATAATTGTAAGCCACTCATTCCGGGCATGTTGATATCTGAAAGAATCAAAACCGCTTCCTGATGATGGTCGGTCATGTATGCCAGCGCCGCTTCTCCGGAATTGGCAAAAGCAAAATCAAATTCACCGTCTCTGATTTCTTTTCTGAATTTTTGTTGAAAGAGCGTTTGTACATCCATCTCATCGTCTACAACAAGTATTTTCATGGCAGCTTTTTTTGGTAAATCTACAAATATTTTAATGTGTTTTATGTGGTCTCAAGATACGGGATTTCAATCTTGAATATAGTGCCTTTTCCTAATTCGCTCTCTACCGTTAGCTTCCCGCCATGCGCTTTCACTATATCATAACTCAAACTCAATCCTAGCCCCGTTCCTTGTCCCGTTGGCTTGGTGGTAAAGAAGGGCTGGAAGATCTTTTCCTTGATCTCATTAGGAATACCGGTACCATTGTCCGATACAGTGATTTCGATGGTGTCCTCTTTTTTTCGTGTTGA
>JAIEQT010000228.1 GCA_019747455.1 Chitinophagaceae bacterium
GGATAGTATAAGAGCTTATAAATGAAGTAGATTAAGTAGTTTGTTGTGATTTTATTAATTGGCTTTGTAGTACAATGCCCGCCCGTACCGAACGGTACGTTCGGGCGGGGATAGTATAAGAGCTTATAAATGAAGTAGATTAAGTAGTTTGTTGTGATTTTATTAATTGGCTTTGTAGTACAATGGATAGTATAAGAGTTTCCGAAGCTCCAGATTCAGGTTCGATTCCTGACAAGGCCACTACTCTTCAATATGTTTTTTACATACGTTTTAAAAAGTAACAATTTTGATTACTATTATAAAGGACATTGTCGTGATTTACAAAAGAGACTATTTGAACATAATGCTGGGCGTACGGCTTCAATAAAGCCTTTTATTCCATTTTCTATAGTGTATTATGAAACATTCGAAACACTGGAAGAATCGGTTAAACGGGAAAAATATTTTAAATCTGCTGCGGGTAGGAGATTTTTAAAACAAAAGCTTAATAGTAAATAGATTCAGGTTCCCCGCCCGTACCGAACTGTACGTTCGGGCGGGGATTCCTGACAAGGCCACTACTTCCCAAAAACTCCAATATTCGTACTGAATATTTTTACAGCAATAGCCAGCAGAATCACACCAAAAAACTTTCTTACAGCCAGCAAACCGGCGTCGCCCAGAACTCGTTTGATAATATCGAGAGATTTTAGTGTGATATACACAATCACCAAATTGATAAGTATACCTGTTAAGATATAAGTCTCTTGATAATTTGCCTTTAGCGACATAATAGTAGTAAGTGTACCACTACCTGCAATAATTGGAAATGCTATCGGAACAACAGTTCCCGATTTCGCATTATTATCCCCTTTAAAAATTTCATGACCTAGCACCATTTCCAGTCCTAATAAAAATATTACCACAGAACCACCAACAGCAAAAGAACGAACGTCTAGCCCAAGGATATTTAAAAATGATCTTCCGGCAAATAGAAATAATATCATTAGCCCACCTGAAATAAGGGTAGCCTGAAAAGATCTCAATCCCCCCATTTTTTCTTTAATTGAAATAATAATAGGTACCGAACCAACTATATCAATAACAGCAAATAAAGTAAAACTTACTGTCAGCAGTTGGTCGAAATCAATACCCATAAAATAAATTTTTATAAAGGTACAATCTTATTAATAAGAAGGTCGATGCCATTCTTTGCCCTGAAGTGATACATTATATAATAGTTTATGAACAGGTGGATCGATACTATTATCGATTTTTACCACACAACCATAATGTAATGTAAAAACGTCAAATGATTCTTTAAGTGGAGTATTCGTAATATAGGCCAGAATACTTCTTAAAACCCCGCCATGGGCTACAATTACAGCAGGCTCGGCCAACGATTTTATATAATTGTATTGGGCAACCACCCGCTCATAAAGAGCCACATAATTCTCTCCATTCGGTACTGTAACATGTACAAAATCATCCATCCAAGGCTGTATCTGTGTTTTAGGAATATCATCCCATTTTTGCATTTCCCAGTCTCCGCAATTTAATTCCATCAAATCAGGATGGAATTGAATATGATGCGAGTTAAATAATGCTTTTGCTAATTTACTACAACGTTGTAAAGGGCTGCTAAATACATATTTAATATAATTGGGCAAATGTGGTTGTATTGACTTTACCTCTTTTTCAAAAGTATCCGTAACATCTAAATCAGTTTGTCCATAGCAAATACCTTTTTCTACCAAAGGGGTTGTATGCCTTATTAAATAGATTTCCATAATAGTAAACATCCAATATAAAATCCAATTTCACAAATTTGTTGCGTTGCGCCCAAGCAATCACCGGTATATCCACCAATCCATTTATTGAAAAAACGAACGGCGAGATATCTTAAAAAAAGTGCAGGAGCTAATAGTAGGCATAATCGATACGGTATTTTTACAACGGCTGAGGGATTACTTATTAAAGATTGTGGTGTACAATAAAAAAGAAGTGCAGTAAGCGGAACAGCTGCCCCGAGTGTAACCGTGATAACTTCATTGAGTTTTAATCTCTGATTGGCCAGTGGTTTACTTTTACTAATATCGATGTCTTGTACATAGTTAAGTTGCTGCATAACTGTTACAGCCATCATTCTGCTAAATGCATGGGCAGTAATAAGAATAAAAATCATCTCTACAGCGGATGTTGCACTAGATAAGTCTAACAGTAGGGTATACTTTAGGGATAGCGATACTAATAGGCCAATTACGCCATAGGTTCCTAATCTACTATCTTTCATGATAGTAAGTATCTTGTCCTTGCTCCATCCGCCACCAAAAGCATCAAAACAATCGGCTAATCCATCTTCATGAAAGGCGCCTGTGATGATGAGTGTAGTAACCATAGAGAGAATAATTGCTAATGCGGTTGAAAAAAAGCTATGTACGATTAAGAATACGATACCCGCCACTGCGCCAACAGCTATGCCAACCCATGAAAAATACCTGGCCGATCCTTGCAAATGCGCATCAGAATGTGGTAAATTTTTGGGAACAGGTATTCTTGTTAAAAACATGATAGCTGTTAAAAATAAATGGATATTATGTTTGATAACTTTTATCATATTGTACTTACCGCTGCTTCTTCAAAAGAGGCCATATGATTTAAAAAAGCAATAGCTCCACGAATTAATGGGATAGCTAATGCGGCACCTGTTCCTTCGCCTAGCCGCATACCTAAATTTAGCAATGGTTCTGCTTTCAAATATTGAAGCATTTTTGTATGCCCTTTTTCTCCACTGGTGTGGGCAAAAATACAATTACGTAATATTGAATTGTGAATTTGGTAAGCCACTAATAAGGCTGCAGTAGCAATAAAGCCATCAACTACGATCACCATATTTTTTTCTGCTGCCGCCAGGTAGGCACCTGTAATCATGGCTATCTCAAATCCGCCGATACAGCTCAGTAAACCAATGGGATTGTTACTATAACTGGCGAGATTATGCGTTGCATGAACTTGCTCCAGGGTTTTAATTTTTACGGCTAACTGCAAATCGGTAACTCCGGTTCCTCTACCAGTGGCCTCCGTAATACTAATACCTGTAATAGCACTTAAGATTAAAGCGGCAGAAGAAGTATTGCCAATACCCATTTCTCCAAAACCGATAGTATTTGAGCCTGTTGCATAAATTTTTGCAACAATATCTTTTCCCATCTCAATGCAAGTTTCTACTTGCTGTACAGACATAGCAATAGTATCTAAATAATTGTTAGTACCTAAACCTTGCTTGGCATCTATGAATAATGGATTTTTCTGTAGTGTTGATAAGTCTGCATTCACCCCTGCGTCTACAACTAATAAGTCGATTTGATTGAGTTCTGTGAAAACGTTAATGGCAGCACCTCCATTTGTAAAATTCTGTACCATTTGTGCTGTAACTGCCTGTGGATAGGGGTTAACTAGTCCGCTTAATGCAATACCATGATCAGCAGCAAATACAACTATATATGGTTTATGTATAGACGGTGTATACGATTGCTGTATGGTCCCGATTTGCAAAGCTATTCTCTCTAGTTCACCAAGTGCCCCCACAGGCTTGGTTTTCGTATCGATTATTTGTTGTAGCCGCGTTGGCGAAAATGCTATCATGTTACCAATTAAAAGTGAATCCGGTATTAAAGATAAAAGGGATGCTATTAAAACCTCGAATATCGAAAAATTGATTTCCCGTTATATTTTGTACATCTGCAAAAATGCGGAAATATTTATGTAAGGTATAACCTACATAACCGTTGAGTAAAAAATACTCGGGAAGTAGGATATCAGCTCTCTTGTATCCACCCACATCAAATCTACTACTTACATATTTTGCAGTGACTGATCCCGAGAATTTATTATACGTGTAATCGAGGACGATATTCATATTTATACCCGGTCGTCTTAAACCGTGGGTATAAGCGGTGTCTTTGAAGCTAACCCTGCTTTGCGTAGAATCTGTTATACTTAAGAAAGTAAAATTAGTTCTGAGTGAAAAATGATCATTTAATTTTAAAGCTGCTTCATATTCTACACCAACAGTAGTTTGTTTTACAAAGTTGAAATAACGGAAACGGATATAGTCATAATCAATACCATCACGAATAGTACGATGAAAAAGAACGACTCTATTTGAAAAATTTCCTGTTTTGTAGGCTATACCCGCTTCTATCGTTGTACTCTTTTCAGGCGCTAATGTAGCTCTTCCGCTAAACTGATCATAAAGCTGAAAAAGTGAAGGGGTTTTAAAAGCAGTAGCAACACTTCCAAAAATCCTGGTATTGGTATTTACTTGATAGGAAGGATTGAATGTTACCGTATAGTTGGTGCCGTATTGAGAGTGATGATTATAACGTATACCCATATCTGTAGCGAATCCTGTTTTTGTATCTACCAGTAAAGAAGTATAAACCGATGTTTGAGAAACACTGGTGTCTCTAAATCCACTACTGTAAGGGCCAAAACTACTTACAGAGCGAAATTGATTATTCATACTGGCATAGCGATATTCTACACCCTGTAATAAACTAAGGTTATTATTTATTTTAATGTTGGTAAACAATTCAGCGAACTGCGTTTTAGCAAAATAAATATTCCGCTGAAAATAATTAAATACGGCTTTATCGGTACTATCTCTTTCAAATGCCCTATTGGTTTGACTAAATTGATAGTTTCCTGTGATACTATAGGAAGATTTTTTGAATATAAAACCGCCTCCCGTATTCAGCATATTGTTATTTACCGCATAATATCTATCATCTGTAAAAGTACCTGCGTCAATCGATGATCGATACTGGTTATACATAACGAAGCTTTTTACCAATAATTGATTCGTTACCTGATATTGCAAACCTGCATTGCTACTACTTCCGGTATAGCCATCTTTATCAAAATCTTTAGTTCCAGTACTATCATAAGCTGTGCTAAAACCATTTGTTTTTAAAGAGGCATATCGGGCAGTATAGGTTAGCCTATCTTTTTTGCCGTATACTTGAATATTGTTTTTGAAGGTAGCCAAGTTGCCTGCCGTTGAAGTAAATTTTACATGGAAAGGCTTGGTAATATCTTGTTTGATCGTGATAATATTTATGACTCCCGCAACAGCGTCGCCACCATAAATCGTACTTTGTGCACCTCTGCATACTTCAATTCTTTCTACGTCATTAATGCTAAAAAGATTCAGGTCGAATTCATTATTGATTTGAGAAGGATCATTTACAGGAATACCATCTAATAAAATCAAGGTTCTTCCTGATGCAGCGCCACGCATAAATACCGATTGATTCGTACCTGCATTATTAAAAGCACCTGCGATAGTAATGCCAGCTGTTTCATTGAGTACCTGGGCAATGGTTCTGCCCGGCTGCCTTTCTAATTGTTCTTTACTGATGACGGTGATTACTTTTCCTGTACTACTTTGTTTTTGAAGTTGTTTGTTAGCAGTTACGGTAACTTCGTCGAGTACTTGCGTACTGTCTTTTTGCGCTTGCAAATAACTACTTGCAAGCAGCGCTAATAAGAGCGTTAATTTTTTGCTCATTGTTTTTGTTTTAAAGATTAACAATGAGCTTTCGGAAAATAAATGGTAATATAAATTGCTGTGGC
>JAIEQT010000266.1 GCA_019747455.1 Chitinophagaceae bacterium
GATTCTACTAATACGTACACCGGGGGCGGGGGGTTTTTGGTAGAGTGTAACGGTAGGGCCAACTGTTGCAGCTATACGTTGAATCGCAATATCATAGTTTTTGAGTGTGGCTATGATTTGATTTTTATTGGTTTCTAACTCTTGAGGATCATGAACAATTTTTTCACTACCATGGGTTTCGAGTAAGTTTAATCCGGGATATTTATAGTCTTTGAGATCGAGGGTAGCATCGTATTTAGTAGACAGTGATCCTACTGCAGCTTTTTTAACAACAACTTCATCTTCTATTTCCGGGGTTTCTTTTATTTCTAGTTCTAGATCTGGGTTTTGAGATACAGGTTCCGGGATACGAGTTTCCGGTTCAGCGATACGAGATATAGGTTGGATAACGGTTACTGAGGGGCTAGTTATAGGATCATTTAATTCCGCTACCTTACCCCTCACACCTTCAACCTCATCTTCCTCATCCCTTTCACCTTCCTTCTCATCCCCTTCAAACTCTTTCTCCACAACATCAAATTGATTTAAAGGATTGGGATTTTCCTCTTCTTCCTCGGGCAGTATAAGCGTACCATCTCCGTTTAGTTTATTATTGCTGAGGGGTATTTCGTCCTCCACCCCATTCGATCCCAAATGCTCGGGACTCAGGGTGACATCTGCAGCATTTGAAATATGATAGGGATTCAGCGTTTCCTCTTCGGGCTTTATATCTGCTTCACTACTACCCGATATTTTAGGAAAATTCCATTCCGGTATTTTGAAAGTTGGGTTAAAGCGCCAAATAAAATAACTAAAAGCAGCTAAGCCTAATAAAGCTCCGGTACCTATATTGCCTATCCATTTAACAAGCCAGGCGCTTACTAATTCACCCGCGGCGCCGCCCCAAGAGAAGGCAGCTCCTTTTGTTGCGAAAGCAAATCCTACACTAAATACCAGTAATCCTACCAACACGTATTTTACATTTCGGAGAAGCTTAAAGATTTTCTTTCCGAATAATAGATTTACGCCTAACACAAAAAAGAAAGTACAGAACAAATAAGATGCAAGACCGAAGCCATTGTACCAAAAATTATGCGCACAGTATGCGCCTAGTACCCCCAATAAATTACTTACACGTACATCGTCTGTTGCAAAAATTCGGATCCCAAATTGTTGTACCTTATCTTGATCTTCTTGCCACGTGAATAAGTAGGAAGTGAGTGCTACGAAAAGAAAAAGCGTAAAGAGTAAACTGGCGGCACCGGCAATTTTTTGGGTACGCTCATCTTTCACTACTTCAGTTACGGTCACTTCCGCTTCTTTATCGGGAGCGAGTTGTTCGGGATCGGGCGGAGGTGGCGTTTTCTTTTTTAAGCTATTAGCCATGTTAACAAATATAAGCTTTGCTACAAGCTAAAAGAACGGGTATAGATCAATGTGCAAAACTGATACATGGCAGCAAAGTTTTCCACTATTCCAGCTTGGCATTAATACCCAATGCTAAAAAAAGCCAGCCAAGGATAAATGACAGCCCTCCCACCGGAGTGATAGCGCCAATAAAATTTAATCCTGTGATAGTATTTATTTTGAGTAAAGTAAGTATGTACAAAGAGCCAGAGAATAAACAAATGCCTACAATAAAAAAAGTACATGCATTTTTGATTTTTTTATCAGGAAAGTTTTTGAATAAGATCCCGGCTATTAATAGTGCAAGCGCGTGATAAAACTGATATCGAACGGCTGTTTCAAAGGTATTAAGTGTAGCTTCATCGGCATAATTTTTTAACCCATGTGCGCCGAAAGCGCCAAGTGCCACTGCTAATGCGGCTAACATAGATGCGATAAGCATATTTGTTTTAAGCATGCTTTGCAATTATTTTTTTAAATGTTTTCAGATTGATATCCTCCCCCGAAATAGTTTCCAAAGCTAAACTGTACCATAGTTGTCTTTCTGCCAGTTTTTGTTGTAAAAAATCACCCAACGCTTCATCAGAAATATTTTTTATCAAGGGTCTGTGTTCTTTTTCCGGCAACAATCTTTTCACCAACACATCGATGGGTTCGTTTAGCCAAATGGTAACCCCTTCTTGATTCATATATTGCATGTTATCGTGGAAGCAAGGGGTGCCGCCACCGGTAGCTACTACAAAATGTTTTTTCTCTTTGAACCAGCGAAGTAATTCGGCTTCTTTTTTTCTAAAATAAGCTTCCCCATCTTGTTCAAAAATTTCGGCAATGGTTTTCTCTTCATGAAATTCTACCAAGGTATCCAAATCATAGCCTCCTGTTTTCAACAGTTTGGCTAGCTGCTGCTTCCAATGGCTTTTGCCACTGCCCATCATGCCGAGGAGGAAAATTTTCATAAGTCAATTTTCAATCTTCAATGTACAATCTTCAATCTGGAATACAAAAAGATCAGATTGTAAATTGAAGACTGTAGATTATTTAAACGCGTTCAATCCGGTTATATCCATACCTGTAATAAGCAAGTGTACATCGTGTGTACCCTCATAAGTGATTACACTTTCTAAGTTCATCATGTGGCGCATGATACTGTACTCACCCGTAATACCCATACCACCGAGCATTTGTCGGGCTTCGCGCGCAATATTAGTAGCCAATTCGCAACTATTTCGTTTAGCCATACTTACTTGCTGTGGGGTACCTTTCCCTTCATTCATCAATACCCCTAATCGCCAAACCAATAACTGTGCTTTTGTAATTTCAGTTATCATTTCGGCTAATTTTTTCTGTTGTAATTGAAAGCCCCCAATAGGTCTATCGAATTGAATTCTTTCTTTACTGTAACGTAAAGCTGTATCGTAGCAATCCATAGCTGCCCCTAATGCCCCCCAGGCAATGCCATAGCGCGCTTTTGTTAGGCAACCAAGTGGGCCTTTTAACCCTTTTATATTTGGTAAGATATTTTCTTTAGGCACTTTTACATTATCAAAAACCAGTTCACCTGTTGCACTGGCCCTTAAGCTCCATTTACCGTGTGTAGTTGGTGTGCTAAATCCTTCCATCCCACGTTCTACAATGAGCCCACGGATCTCTCCTGCTTCATCTTTTGCCCAAACCACAGCTATTTGTGCAAATGGGGCATTACTGATCCACATTTTGGCCCCATTTAAAATTACATGGTCGCCGGCGTCTCTGAAATTAGTGATCATACCGGCCGGATTACTCCCATGATCAGGTTCTGTTAGCCCAAAACAACCTAACCATTCACCGGAAGCCAGCTTAGGCAAGTATTTATTTCTTTGTTCTTCATTGCCATAAGCATAAATGGGATGCATAACAAGGCTTCCTTGTACACTGGCCGTACTTCTTACGCCACTATCTCCCCTTTCCAGTTCCTGCATCATAATGCCATAGCTGATATAGTCTAGCCCGCCTCCACCATATTGCGTGGGTATGGTAGGTCCAAAACAGCCTAACTCACCCATTTGCTTTACAATTTGTTGCGGGAATTCGGCTCGTTGTGCATAATCCTCTATGATAGGTGATATTTCTTTTTTTACATAAGCCCGTACCGTTTCCCGAATAAGCTTATGTTCATCGGTTAATAACTCATCTACTAAATAATAATCTGGCGATTGAAAAAGATCGGTTCTGGCAGCCATCCTGTAATTTTTTTGAGACACACGAAAATACAGAAGGAATTACAACCTTTTAGCGAAATCGTTCTCTTAATAGAGAAAAATTAGTCATATGCCTACTTCAACATCATCCCTACTGCGCTATATTGCCAGTTTTCTACTCGTTTTAATTGTATGTAGTTTATTTGCCCAAGAAAAATCTGGAGTGAACTGGTCTGTTAAACTCCATAAATCGTTCAACAAAACCGTTCCGATCAATTCCAGACAGATTGTGTTGAATAATAAGTTTGGAGCCATGGAAATCGAAAACTGGGATCAGAAAGAAGTTAAAATCGAAGCCAGTATTAACGTAGCTGCTCAAAACAATGAAACAGCTCAAGATATGCTCGATCGTATTTCAATTGATGAACTAAGTACCACCGATAAAATTGGCTTTAGAACTTTATGGAAAGAGAACCAGCAAAATTGGAATGACGGCAAGAGTTACGAAATAAGGGTGAACTATAAAGTTTGGTTACCCAACGGTACAAAACTGATCGCAGAAAACAGTTTTGGTCCGCTTACCATTGGCGATTATGCCGGACAAGCAGAACTAATCAGTAAATACGGAAATTTAACGGCAGGCAATCTTAGCAAGGGCGTTATGGTAAGGGTAGAATTTGGAAGAAGTGACATCAAAACATTAACTGACGGAGAACTTGTATTCAAATATTCGAAAGGGAATATCGGGGCCTTATCGGGCGATATTAGTGCGGTTTTTGAATTTTCCAACGGACTTGATATTCCTTTGGGTAATGGGTTAAAAAAATTTACAGTAAAAGCGAATTATTCGTCGCTCTATTTTTTAACTGAGCCCGGTTTTAATGCAGACTATGATTTTGTTTTTAACAATGGTAGTGCCAGTGGCAAAGGAAATATTAAACTGACTGAAACAACTGAGCAACGTAATCAATACTACAATCCTATTAAAAAATACAAGGGAACTATAGGTAAAGGCGGAGATACCCAGATGACGGTTAAAAGTAATTTTGGGAGTTTGCGGATTTTGGGTGGGTAGGTTGAGGTGTAGACGAAATAGTTGCTGTATCTTTATGATCAACATTAGTTATGACGCATATCTTAATTGATAAAAAAAATACATTCTAGTTCCTGAAAAGGAGTATAAAAAACTTCAATTAACTGCGGCCAGAAAACACCCCCAGTAAAAAAGTTGGTCTTGAATCTGGTCGCAAGCAAGCACTTAAATTAATTGATCAGTGGGCAAAAGGAAAATAACAATCCTCGAGCCAGCTTATACAGCTGTTGCGGAAATTGCCTATTTCATTGAACATAAAGGATTACCGGATACAGCCAAAAGATTTGTTAATAATGCGTTCAATTTTCTTTAATTTTACTACATACTTCATGATTGTATAATAACTTTATTGAAAACTTGTGCATATGAAAATCAAATTACTTACAATTTTTATTTTTATAATTAAAATCAGTTTCTCACAAGAACTTTCTGTAGCTTTTTTTGCGGGTACTGGAAAATCATACATTATTGAGGGGGTTTCTAGAAGAACGAATGCTCGATATGGAGTTCCAGTATCTCTAACGGGACTAGTTGCATTTACCCCAAAAGAAAGTAATTGGTCGGTTTCTCTGTCAACTCAACAAATTTCTACAAGTGTTTCCGGTAGCGACATTATAACAAATCAAATTTTAAATGGGGATGTCTACTCAACAAGTATATTTTTGTTACTACAGTACGAAAAAAAAATATCTGACAAAAACAGTTTTGGATACAACTTTGGAATTGGTGTTACAAAAGAAACCATCAGACCACAAAGGACAATCGCTTCAGCCGATATACAAAATAGTTACAGTAGTATTGCAACAAGTTGTTTTTGGGCTCATAAATTAAGTAGCCAATTTGATATAATAACAAGTCCATCTCTACTCAACCATGATCCAGCCAAATCATTGAATTACTTGATTAATGGAAAAGGGAACTGTGTGTAAGCTCCCCATTTTTAGTACAGTTTAAAAGTAGAATATTTTCTTTTCATTCATTGAT
>JAIEQT010000325.1 GCA_019747455.1 Chitinophagaceae bacterium
ATTAGATGATGGTAAAGTGGGAGATCCCGGTGTTGGTGTTGAAACTGAAGCAACTGTGAACTCTCTAACAGTTTCAGGGCTAGCTTGTTTTCCATTATTCATGAAAACAACATACAACATGTAATTACCCGCTGTTAGATTTCTACAACCAGACAATGCTCCTAATAACTGTCCGGATTGAAACGACCGAATTTTAAAGCTATCTACCGGAATTCCGGTGGATGCTGTATTTCCACAGATGATATTCGACCCTTGCCTTATCTGTACTACTAAATTAGTAGCGGGTGCTGTTCGTCCACCTGTAGCTTGTGCCGTTAATATTAAGTTCCCGGGAATGCTCGACCAGCTATTTACATCTGCGGGAAGCTGATTTTTTACAGTTAAGCTAGAAATGGCAATAGGATATTGTTGTGCAATTGTAATGGAAGTTATTCCTATGACAAGACAACAGAGTGAAAGAAATTTTTTCATAATTGTATTTTTCATGATGAAAATTGACAGGTATTATTACTATTATTGATTTTTATCGCGTATCCATTAATTCAAAACTTGTTGCCCCAGGTGTGAGGGGTATTTGATTTTGTGGGCCTTGAAGAAGAGGTGCATTATTTGTACCGTTAATATTACAGGTATAAATTACACTTTGATTTTGGGTTGCATTACCGGCAATAGGATTGTTGCTTATTGAAACATCATAAACAAGTTTATTTCCATCCGGTGTTAACCTAACTCTTGTAATAGTTGAGTTAGCTGGTAAGGCAGGAGATAAGGTAACTTGAATCTGGCCTGTACCATCCAAATTTATCATCCAAATTGTTCTTTCAGAACCTATATTTCCTGTTTGTAAAATATTCTTAATGAATACAACTTTATTAAGTTGAGTAAGGCTATTGGTAGGTTGTTGCGCAACCACCTGAGGAGTACAGCTTACTTGTATTGCTAATAAACTAAATGCTCCAATTAGCAATACAACAGACCCCATTAGCATTTTTTTCATATGCTATTATTTAAAGGTTATAAATACCTATGGGGGTAGGCTGAATTACCACACTAATGTGCAACTCATCATAACTAAAAAAAATCGGGATTGTATAACTGGGGCTTCTGAGAGTATAAACGCTTATCCGCGCTTCACCCAACGTTCAAATCTTTGCAATAGATCTTCTTTTCGCTTAGCAGACACGGGTAGTTGACGGCCATTTTCCAACCTTACTTCGCCGCCACTGCCACGGAGATAGGCCGAGAGACTACTTAAATTGATAATATGCTTATCGTGTATTCGTACAAACTGATCTGGGGGTAGTAGTTTTTCATATTCACCTAACTGCCTGCTTACTAATATTTTAGTATCGTCTTTTAAATAAAACCAGGTGTAGTTTCCATTGCTATCGCAATGCAATATATCTTCATGCTTAATAAACTGTAGTCCATTTTGTGTGGGTAAAGCTAACTTAATGGGTGATTTTCCCGATATTTCCTGCTGTTGCAAGAGGCTGAATAAATGTTGCTGTATGGATTTTTGTTCAATTCGTTCTTTTGCATTCAACACGGTTTGAACCAACTTCGCTTTTTCAACAGGCTTGGTTAAATAACCTATAGCATGTACATCAAAAGCATGTAAAGCATAATGATTATGTGCCGTAACAAAAACAACCTCAAAATGAATAGGCTCCAACTCTTGTAATACATCGAAGCCCGTCATAGATGGCATTTCAATATCCAAAAAAACCAATTGGGGTTGCATTTGCTTAATAAGCTCAATTGCTTTTAAGGGGTGGTCGGATATGCCAATAAGATCAATACAACTACAGTTCTCCTGTAATAGCAACCTTAAATAATCCGAATTGTTGCGTTCGTCGTCAACAATCAGTGTTTTGATTTTATTCATGCTTCAATGCAAATTGCATTGGGGGTAGCCATGCTAAGTTACAGGAATTCTAATTATCACACAAGTTCCTATCGCTTTACCGGAATCATCCTTTTTATCGTTTATAGTGGTTTGAATATGATATATACGCTCTCTCTTAGCCATAAGCTGCATACCTCTTGATAAATGATATTGTACATTCTTTTCATTGATAGTACTTGCAGCTACTCTCCCTACTCCATTATCATCAATCACAATAACTAATTCACCATGAACCATGCGAATATCAATTTTAATCATTCCCTGATCATCTAACAGATGATGTATCCCATGTTTTACGGCATTTTCTACATAAGGTTGTAAAAACAAAGAAGGCACTTGTATGCTGTGGGCATCAATATCAGGAGCCAGCTTAATTTCCCAAGCGAGCTTGCTGCCAAACCTGAGTTGCTCCAGCGCTAAATAATTATCTATATAATTGAGTTCCGATTGAAGGGAAATTGTGTTTTCAGCAGCATAATCGAGGGTATTACGCATGAGCATACTAAAACGATCAATAAAAATTCCTGCTTCCTCATTTTTTTGTTGATAATTCAGCGACTTGATAGAACTCAAACAATTAAAAACAAAATGTGGATTCATTTGGGCTTTGATGGATTGCATTTCCAAATCTTGCATGAGTTTTTCTGATGCCAGTTTTTCTAATAGCGCGGTTCGTTTTTTTACCGCTCTTTGCTGTACATAATATACTATCAAACCCAATAAGCCAAAGGCTATCAAAAACCAAAACCAAAATGTTTTCCAAAAAGGACTGGCAACATGGAACTCCAGCAATAAAATTTTACTACTTCGATTACCATTTACGTCGATCGCTCTTACCTGAATAGTATAATGCCCACTATTCAATTGCAGATTTAAAATAGGCTCGTTTAAAATAAGCCATTGCTGATTATTATTGATGGTATATTCTAAGTGCTTAAAATGGCCACCCAATTCTATCGCTGCAAATTGCAATTGGATATTTTGTTGATCATACCCCAAATTATAATTGCTTAGGATAGCGGTATCTCTTTGGTTAATTTTTACGCTGGTAAGATAAACAGGAATAGTGTATGCAGGCATTTTAAAAGTAGCGGGGATAATACTGATTCCGTTTCCTGTGGCAGCATATACCGTATCTTTATCCATTATCATATCGTTAATGATATTGCTGCTCAAGCCATCATTTATGGAAATATGCTGTGGTTTTATGAAAATTTGTCCGTTTTGATGGGAATAAGCTAGTATACTGATTCCGCTACCCGTACCCAACCAAACCTGACCGGTTTTCCCTGCCATAATACTTCTACAGTCGCTACTGATCAAACCATTTGAAGTAGTAAACTGTCCAACTACCTGATCATTTTTTACAACAACTACCCCACTGCTAGAAGTTGCCACCCACACTAAACCGTCATCGGTACTAGTTAAGGATATTACCCGCTCCTTTAATAAAGGTCGATTGGTATTAATCATATAGGTACTATCCTGTTGATAATTGTATTTGTATAATCCATCAATGGTTCCAAAATAAATTGTACCATTTTTTAATACTGTGATGGCCGTAGCCCTTTTTTTAGGCGTATGTAATCTGGTTACCTTTTCATTGATAGTATTTAATTTATCCAAAGCACCCATTGTAGCGGTGATAATAACACTGTCATTATATACAGTTGCTGTTTTTGTATAATAGGGAACTGTTCCATTTATTTGTTTTAAAGGATTTATGTAATCGGCAAAACTTCCTCCTTCAGAAAAACTAAAAATTTTATCCTGAGAAATAATGATTTTACGTTGCCAGTTAGTAGCACTACCCGAAGCTACTTTATGCAGAAAAAATTTTTTTCCATTCGCTTCTATAATTTCACTGTTGAAATTACCGGCTAAAATCATCCCATCAGGTTTTTTGGCAATACTTAAAAAATGATTATTATAGAACCCATCCGGCATAGCTAGGGTTTCGATTTGCCTTTTCTTATACAGCATCAAACCCTTATCAATAGTAGCTACCCAATAATTTCCTATTCGATCCTCCCATAAAGCATTTGGCGAAAAGCCTCCTTTGATTCGATCGACCAACCGCAAGGTTTTTTTATCATATATTAATAATATGCCGGAACCAGTAATTACATTGATATATTTCTTAGAAAAAGTTAAATGTGTTGCTAGCTCCCCCACTTCTAAAGAATCAAAAACTAACCGAGACTGTTGGGGAGTGATACTTCTTAAAATATATATTTTTTTTAATTGAGAAATTAGTGAATAGAAAGCATTTTCGTTAAGATAGCTTCGTGTACTATTATTAGTTGCATTTGCATAAATAATTGTTGTATCTAATTTTTGGTGAGTAAATACCTCAATTAAAAATTGACTAATATTTCCAACTTTTTTTGCGCTTGAATAAATTTGATATCCTTCTTTATCAGTGCTAACTAAAAATCCTTTTGAGCCATCTGTATTATTTGGATAAAAAGTAAGCTTATTATTTAAAAAGATAAATGATCCTTTCTCATTTACATACATAACTCCGCCATCCTCCAAGGCAAATAAATCAATCAATAAACCGCCATTAACCTTTGCTAATAAACTATCTTCTGTTGCATTGATAAACCGATTTTTTACAAAATCGAAATAGCAGGGGCTTTGTTTAAAACAGTTTACCCAAATTTTTCCGGATTTTTCTTTAACGATATCTAACACCTCGTTATCCGGCAGTCCTTCTCTCGTGGTAAATACCTGAAATTGTTTTCCATCAAAACGAGCTACTCCGGCATCTGTTGCTACCCATAAAAAACCATAATCATCTTCAACTGTTTTATAAATGTGGTTACTGGGTAGGCCATCAGCAGTAGTGAAAGTACGGAATAGGCTATAGGACTGAGCTTTGAGCCCAAACAAGCTTATGCAACCAATTATAACTATTAAAATGCGTTGAAACATAGTAAATGAATCAAAATATACGTTGTTTTCTCTTATTTTTGCCCCCAATTAAACAATAGCGATTGATATGTCGGTACTCGTAAATAAAAACTCTAAGATTATTGTTCAGGGTTTTACCGGAACAGAAGGTACTTTTCACGCAACCCAGATGATCGAATACGGCACTAATGTAGTAGGCGGTGTAACTCCAAACAAGGGTGGCAGTTCTCATTTAGACAGGCCTGTTTTTAATACGGTAGCAGATGCCGTAAAAACAACGGGTGCCGATGTAAGTATCATCTTTGTACCCCCGGCATTTGCAGCCGATGCTATTATGGAAGCAGCCGATGCAGGAATCGCTTTAGTTGTATGTATTACAGAAGGTATCCCTGTTCAGGATATGGTGAAAGTGAAAAATTATTTACAAGGTACCAAAACCAGATTGATTGGGCCTAATTGTCCGGGTGTAATTACAGCAGGCGAAGCCAAAGTAGGCATTATGCCGGGCTTTATTTTTAAACCAGGAAGAATCGGAATCGTTTCCAAAAGCGGAACCCTTACCTATGAGGCAGCGGATCAGGTGGTGAAAGCAGGCTTGGGTATTAGCACAGCTATCGGTATTGGTGGCGACCCCATTATTGGTACGCCTACTAAAGAGGCCGTAGAATTATTGATGAATGACCCTGAAACAGATGGTATTATTATGATCGGTGAGATTGGAGGAAGTATGGAAGCTGATGCTGCCCGCTGGATTAAGGATAATAAAAAGAAACCGGTGGTTGGTTTTATTGCCGGACAAACAGCGCCTCCCGGCCGAAGAA
>JAIEQT010000191.1 GCA_019747455.1 Chitinophagaceae bacterium
AAATATGTATATTTTGTATAATTTTAAGGAATAAATATGTTTTTTTTATGCCAAAACCTACTCCTAAAGGCGAATCCACTACTGTTCAGGCGCTCGATACCAAAGACTTGCACATTTTAAGGCTCTTGCAACAGAATGCCCGCATCACAGTGAAAGAAATCTCAGATCAGGTTCATTTAAGCACAACGCCCGTTCATGAACGCATAAAAAGAATGGAGGAGCATGGAGTAATTAAGCAATATGCTACGTTGGTAGATCCTGCCAAGGTAAAAAAAGGATTAATGGTTATTTGCTATGTATCCTTAAAGCAACATGATAAAACGGCGGGGGGCAAGTTTATTAAACGAATGCATGAATTTACTGAGGTAATTGAATGCTATAATATTTCGGGTGAATTCGACTTTATGTTAAAAGTAGTTGCCGAGAATATGGATGACTATTATAGTTTTCATGTGAACAAATTAAGTCAGGCCGAAAACCTCGGTCATGTTCAAAGTGTATTTGTAATGGGGGTGATCAAGCAAACACATGTGTTGGTGTAGTCAATAGTCAATTGCGAAAGTCCTTGATTAATTTAATCGTATGCTCAATAGATTTAATATCCTCCCAACCTTGATGTCCGGGTATAATGTAATGTGGATTAGGAAATTTTTGCTGTACTCTCTTTAATGTTTCAGGATATGCTTTTATATTTCCGTCACCTACAAATCCAATATCGGTGGCTTCGGTACTTTTGATTAAACAGCCCCCATAAAGCACGCTGCTTTGTGGAAACCAAATAACAATATTATCTACCGTATGCCCTTCTCCCGGATAAAATATTTCTATTTTTTTCCCACCTATACTTAAAGTGGTGTCTTTATGTAAAATATACTCAGCTCTCGGTTTTTGTTGTGCAGCAGAAATTGAATCTGTTTTCGCAATCGTAAAAGTTTTTATACCCATTTTTCTATAATAGGTTAAGCCCGCCGTTCTATCGGCATGCCAATGAGTTGAAATACAAGCCGATACGCTCTTTCCATGTTTTTTCAGGATACTATCTAGCAAGCGCTGAAACTGTGTGGTGTCCCATGGGGTATCTACCATTATTACCCCTCTCGGTGTAATGCAGTACAAACCATTGGCTTCAAATTTTTCATTATTATAATAGTTGTAAGTTTTGTATACATAAATGGAAGGAGTAAGTTTTTTTATGATCAATGGCTGTTGTGCTGAGCAATCAAATATGTATAATAAAAAGAATAATGTTATAAAGTTTTTCATAAACTATTATTAGTACTAAATTACGGTATCTAGTTTTATATGATCGATATTTTACGTCAACATATTATTGGCCGACTTGGAAATGATATAGATAATTTGGAAACTGTGTTAAACTATTTTAAACCTTTATCGGTTGATCGGAATCAATATCTGGTAAAGCAAGGCGAGGTCTGTAAATATGTTTATTTTATTGCGAAAGGCTGTTTGCAGGTATTTGTTTACGATAACGAGATGAATGAAACTACCAGAGATATTGTAACAGAAGGAACTTGGTGCTCCGAACTATTAAGCTTTGGGAGTGGTAAACCGGCTACAGAAAATATTAGAACAGTGGAGCCATGTGAGCTATTAGCTATCGATAAACAAAGCTTTCAAATGATGGTAGAAACAATACCACAATTTGATAAAGTATATAAGCAGATCCTTGAAACATCTTATGCCAATTCGGTGTATCGGATCAACACTTTTGTAGCTTTATCGGCTTTAGAAAGAGTTAAATGGTTGATGGAGTTCAGACCAAAGCTTATGACACGTGTGTCGAGCAAACTCATCGCTTCCTATTTAGGCATCAATAAAGATGTTTTTAGCAGGTTAAAAGCCAAATTATAAAATGTAGACTTTTGTCATTGCATATTCGTCTTTTACTTTTCATTTTTGTGGTATCATCTAACATTAAAAACTTCAAAAATGAAAGAGTATCTATTGTTGTTTAGAAATGCGAGTGGAGAAAATGGCTATTTGGCTACCACACAGGATATGAATGAAGATATGCCTAAGTGGCAAGCTTGGATCGGCAGTATTGCCATGCAAGGTAAGTTGGTACATACTGCGCCAATAGAATATAATGCTTCAATTGTAACCAATACTGGTGTTGCTGCAGGCCCACATAAAGAGGCAAATTCGGTATTGGTTTCGGGTTATTTGATTTGTAAAAGTGATAATCTCGAAGAAGTAGAAGCGTGGAGTAAAACTTGCCCTATTCTCAAATACCCTGAGAGTTCAGTAGAGGTTAGACCCTTAGTGCCTTTTCCTATCAGCTAAAATTTTAATCATGGACAAAATATTAAATACCGGAAGATATATTTTCCCGCTTTCTTTTCTGCTATATGTAGGACTACATCTAGGTAAGCCGGATGTGGGAGCTTCTTTCGTTCCAAGCTTTATACCCCTCCCTTATTTTTGGAATTATTTCACGTTGGTTTGTATCTTACTATTTATTGTTAGTGCTTTGATAGGTAAGTTCGACAAGCTTGCGTATTGCCTCATGGCATTGTACGTAATACTTATGGCACTCTTGGTTCATTTACCAAGGGCTATGGGTAATGGATTAGAAAACACTGCTATGATGGCTAATGTAGATAGAGAAAAAGAACTCGAAATGGTAAATTTCTTCAGGAATATTATGGTAACAGGCGCTTTGTTAGCTTTTGCAAAGTTTGTAGCGAAGGATAATAGGGTAGTGGGTTAAATTGATCAAACCTTTGGAAAGTTCTACAACTTTCCAAAGGTTATTAAGTTTTACGCAAAGAAACGTTCCCGAATAATTTTACCATCCTCCCAATCTTGTATAGCTACTTCTGTTACTTTGAATGGCTCACCTGCTACATCAAAATCGAATGACCATACGATAAAAGTTCTATTATCGGCAACTACTTTTCCTTTACAGCTAAAATCCCTAATATTAGAAATTTTTGAAGCGAAAATTCTTCCATTCTCAATATTAGCCATTTTACCTTTTACCAAGATACCATCGAGGTCGGTTTTCATTAACTCTTCGTGGTAGTATCGCTCAAAAGCGATTTCCCATTTTCCTTCGAGTGTCAGTTGAACCAGATCGTCTACCGCAGTTTGCATTTGTACTGTTGTCATTTTGTTTTATTTTCCCGACAAAATTGAAAATATTTATCTTCACTGTAAAAAATGTAAGTACCTACAATTTGGTAAGTATCGTTTTATGAGAAAAACTACATCAACAAATTATACTAATGAAATGGTAATAACGGCTAAATGTCCGATTACTTTTACCATGCTTGCAATTGGCGGTAGGTGGAAACTAATCATCATTTGGCACTTACGCTTGAAAGCCCTTCGCTACAATGAATTAAAAAAAGCAATCCCGAATATTTCGGAGAAAATGTTGATTCAGCAATTAAAGGATTTGGAAAAAGACAATTGGATAATTAAAAAAAATTATCACGAAATTCCTCCCCGAACCGATTATAGTCTTTCAAAATTAGGGAAGTCATTTATTCCGATATTAGAGAACATCTATACATGGGGAGTAAAAAATAAGATTACAGAAAAGTAGAATTCTATAGTTGTATCTCCATAATATAATCGTCCATCACATAACCGTGATCCAGTTCAAAAATCATTTCTCTTTGTACGCTAAAACCCATATGCTCGTAGAAAGCTTTGGCGTTGTTATGCTTGTTTACTTGTAATATCAAATGCTTACCACCATTTGCTTTAGCATAATTTTTTACTTGTGCTAACAAGGCTTTACCGGCACCTGTTTTTTGGATATTGGGTAAAACATAGAGTTTATTCAATTTGAAGATACCTTCTTCCTCTTTCGAAACCGAAGCAAAGGCAATGGGGTTATTATCAAACTCAAAAATGTAGAATTGATGATTGCTTTGTATTTGTTTAGTAAGCGATTCGTTACTATACATTAAATCAAGCATATAGTCTATCTGCCCCTGTGATATAATACCCCCATAGGTACTGGGCCATGTTCGTTCCGCAATGCTACGGATGGTTGGGATGTCTGATATAGTTGCGGTTCGTATCATATTAGTTTCGGGTTTCGGGATACGGGTTATGGGTTACGGGTCAAAAAGAACTCGTATTCCGAAACGCGTATCTCGTAACTCTTATAAAAATTATAAACCCTTCAGCCCCTCCTCAATTACCTGTATGGGCGCGGGAGCATCTGCTTGTTTTTTGCGTTCTAAAGCAATGACTTCCGGCTTTGCATTTTGTACAAACTTTTCATTGGATAACTTCTTTATTACAGATTGTAAAAATTTTTGTTGATACTGTAAATCTTTTTCCAACTCGGCTCGCATAGAAGATGTATCTAATTCTTTTTCAGCGGCTATATAGAATTTATCTGTTTCTACAGCAACCACTATTGTGTTGGTAACAGCTTCTTGTGTGAATGTAATATCAGTAGCATTTACCTGCTTTTTTAAAATGCTTTCAATAGGTTTATATCTATCAATATTATTAGTTTGTATAGATAGCTGAACAGTTTCTTTGGGCTTTATTTGATTTTTATTTCTACTGTCTCTCAAAGCTGTTATCACTTTTTTCAATAGCTCGGCTGCCTCTAGAACAGATTGATCTGCATTACCTAAGCTGGTAAATTGTTTTACACATAGATCATCGGTTTGTGGTTGCAATTGATGATATATTTCTTCTGTTATAAAAGGCATGAAGGGATGCAATAACTGCATGAGTTGCTCAAAATAATAAACTGTTTGTTCATACACTTTGGCATCTATGGGTTGCTCAAAACCGGGTTTTACCCATTCCAAATACCAACTACAGAAATCATCCCAAATCAATGAATACAATACTTTCAGTGCCTCGCTTAATTTGAATTGATTCAGTAAGCTATCTATTTCAGCGGCTACCTGACGCAAACGATTATGAAACCAGTTGCCAGCAAAATCATTTTGAGATGAAGCTATCGTATTATCTTTACGGTGCTCCCAACTCTTTACTAATTTGAGGGCATTCCATAATTTATTATTGAAATTTCTTCCTTGTTCTAAGGCCGATTCATCAAATAGAATATCATTACCGGCAGGAGAGGCAATCATAATGCCGAAGCGAACAGCATCTGCACCATATTGATCTATTAAACCGAGTAAGTCGGGAGAATTACCCAAACTCTTACTCATTTTTCTTCCTAATTTATCTCTAACGATACCTGTAAAGTATACGTCTTTAAAGGGTTTTAATTGTTTATACTCATAACCTGCCATAATCATTCTGGCAACCCAAAAGAAAATAATTTCCGGTGCGGTAACCAAAGTGCTGGTAGGGTAGTAGTAGTTTACTTCTTTATTATTGGGGTCCGATAAACCTTTAAATACTTCAAAAGGCCATAACCAGGAAGAGAACCACGTATCCAAACAATCTTCATCTTGTTTGATATCGCTGATAGTTAAAGTTGGATTTTTGACTTGTAAAGCTGTTAATGCATCTTCAGCCGTTTTAGCCACGGCATAGTCTCCATCCGGGGTGTACCAAGCAGGTATGCGATGCCCCCACCATAATTGTCGGCTTATACACCAATCCTTAATATTCTCCATCCAATGACGATAGAGGTTTTTGAATTTAGTGGGATGGAAATTTATTTCTTCTTCCATTAC
>JAIEQT010000322.1 GCA_019747455.1 Chitinophagaceae bacterium
ATTTTGCACTTTGTTTTGCTATAATACAACTGCTCTTAACAATCCTAATTCTGGTTTTAGCTTTTGTAAGTTCAAAAAAATGGCTACTGCTATTTCTTCTATTACCATTAGGATATGAAAATACCAAATCAAGCTTTGCCTTTAATATAAACGGATCACATACAGAACAAAAGCAAGCGCAGTATTTACGTGTTCTTAGTTGGAATATCGATAATTTTATTTTCAAAGCCATATGGAGAGAAAAAAACTGGAATGAAAGACATGAGCTTGCTATTGATTTTTTGCGGCATACAAAAGCTGATATACTTTGTTTGCAAGATTTCACCCATTTGCGTCTCGGTAATGGTCAGGATAATATAGCTTTCATACGCGATTCACTAGGTTATCCATATTACTATTTTAGCGAAGATGGTAAGGAATATGGTACTGCTATTTTTTCAAAAATCAAAATACAAGATAGCGGTCATATTCGGTTTACAGATAAAAAACTAGCTGAAAGTATCGCATTTGCTGATATTCAATTCCACCATCAACGTGTGCGCATATTCAATACCCACTTACGGTCTATGCTATTAAGCCCAAAAAGAATTTCGACGAATAATATTGGATATCTTGATTATATGAAAGAGGATACTGCTTTTTTACTTCACTCTTCGCGCATCGAACGATTAGCTTATTTTGATAAAATACATACCCATCAGGCAACTGAAATAGTGGCCGCATTTAAGAAACAGAAAACGGCTTTTATTTTTTGTGCAGACTTAAATAGTGTGCCGGCAGGATATCCTTATTCTTTATTACGGAAGTATACAAAAGATACTTTTCTGGAAAAAGGATATGGGTGGGGCGGAACATACTCTCGCATTGTACCAACATTACGAATTGATGTTATACTAACGAGTCCAAATATTCAAACTATTCAATACCATTCTCCTCGTTTTCGCTTATCTGATCACTTTCCAATTATTACAGACCTTGCGATTAAGCAGTAATTTTTTGTATTTTTAAGGATGGCTAAGCATTGGCTAAGAAGAACATCCAAAACCCTTATCATATCCATCAATATTTTTTTTGGATTAATTTTTCTTGTAGCTGCCTGCTCTCCTTTTATTAATCCGGCTTCATGGTGGATGCATGGCTTTCTTCCCCTCATCACACCCTACTTAATAGCACTACTCTTTTTCTTTTTATTATTTTGGTTAATTAGCAGGCCGGTATGGTCAATTATTTCATTATCAGCATTATGTATTGGGTATAAACAAATTCCCGTAGCCTTTGCCTGGAGCGGTGATGGCACTTTAACGAAAATAAAACCGAATAATACGTTTCGGTTAGTAGACTGGAATGTTCAGAGCTTTAATGGCATAAGTAAAAACAAGAAAAATATCATTCCTGTAAGAGTTGAAATAGCTAATAGTATATTAAGCTATAGTCCAGATATCATTTGCTTACAAGAGTTTAATACGGCTGCTAACGAAAATAATATAGCCCTTTTTTCAAAAACGCACCCTTATTATTATTTCTCGGCAGATCATAATCGAAATATCAATAATTATCACTCCGGTTCTATCATTTTCTCAAAATATCCGATTATAGCAACTGGCAAAACTGATTTTGCAAATGCAGAAAGCATAATTTTTGCCGATGTGCTTAAAGGATACGACACCATTCGTATTTACACCACACACCTACAGTCTTTCAAGTTTAAAAAACAGGATTATAGAGATATTGAAAGAATTAAAGAGCAAGACGAAGAATCACTCTCTGCTTCCAAAGGGCTAATCCGAAAAATGAAGGCTGCCTATCAGAAAAGAGGGGTTCAAGCCGATTTGGTACGAAAATTATTGGATACCTGTTCTTACCCTCACCTCATTTGTGGAGATTTTAATGATGTTCCCAATTCATACACCTATTTTAATATTCGCGGAAACAGACAAGATGCTTTCCTGGAAAGGGGTTTTGGCATTGGGAGAACCTTTATTTCCCTGGCCCCAACCCTAAGAATTGACTATATTTTACCAGATAAAAACTTTGATGTGAAGCAATTTGAACTGGTAGATCCCTTTTTAAGTGATCATATTATGCTGCTTTCCGACCTTCGTTTGAAAAAATAAAGTAATTTCGCGCCAATGGCGCTCAAAGTATATAACTCTCTTACCCGGAAAAAAGAAGTATTTGAACCAATTAATACCCCCTATGTGGGTATGTATGTGTGTGGGCCAACCGTAAGTGGCGAAAGTCATTTAGGTCATGCCCGGCCCTTTATAACATTCGATGTGGTGTATCGATATCTATTACATCTTGGCTATAAAGTACGTTATGTACGTAATATTACAGATGCCGGACATTTTGAAGAAGAAGGTCGCGAAGCAGAAGATAAGATTAGCAAAAAAGCTATTTTAGAGAAGTTAGAGCCGATGGAACTAGTGCAGAAATATACAAATCTTTTCCATTGGGGAATGACTCAGTTCAATAATCTACCTCCCAGCATCGAGCCAACAGCAACAGGGCATATCGTAGAGCAAATTGAAATGATTAAAAAAATCATTAAAGATGGATATGCTTATGAGGCGAATGGCTCTGTTTATTTTGATGTAGAAAAATATAATACGGATTTTTCTGCCAAGGGCCAACCGTATGGTATTTTAAGCGGAAGAATTTTAGATGATCAACTCGATACAACTCGCGAGCTAGATAACCAAGAGGAGAAGCGAAACAAAAGTGATTTTGCACTTTGGAAAAAGGCACCTGCTGAGCATATTATGCGTTGGCAAAGTCCATGGGGTGAAGGTTTCCCAGGATGGCATATTGAATGCTCTGCTATGGCCACCAAATATTTAGGAGAAGAATTTGATATTCATGGTGGTGGAATGGATTTACAATTTCCACATCATGAATGCGAAATAGCACAAAGTACGGTTTGTAACCATAAACTGCCTGCACGATATTGGCTACATAATAATATGATTACCATTAATGGTAAAAAAATGGGGAAGAGTTATGGAAATGTGATCAAGCTTAGTGAATTATTTAGCGGTAAACATCCCATGCTTACACAAGCTTATGCTCCTTCTACTATTCGCTTTTTTATTTTACAATCACAATATCGTAGTACGCTCGACTTTAGTAATGAAGCTTTGCAAGGAAGTGAGAAAGCTTTACGCCGACTGATGGAAGCATATGACTGGTTTATGCAAGAAAGCTTTGCAGATGCGGCTACCGGAACTGATACGGCCCTTAATGAGAAACTCATAAAACTTGTAAATGAGTTTAGTGAGTTTATGAACGACGACTTAAATACAGCAAAGGTAATCGCCAATATTTTTGAGATCGTTCCTATCATCAATGCTATAAAAGATAAACACATAGCCAAGCATGCGCTTTCAACGACTACTGTTGCTTTACTAAAAGAACAGCTAAAGGCCTTTGTTACCGATATATTCGGATTAACAACAACAAAGGCAGCGGATAATAATAAATTAGAAGGTGTATTACAATTACTCATAAATATTCGTAAAGAAGCCAAGCAGCGTAAAGACTTTGTGACCTCTGATAAAATTCGCAACGAGCTTGCTGCATTAGGCGTGCAATTAAAAGATGAAAAAGATGGGGGAGTGAGTTTTACGGTGAATTAGGGTGAGGATATAGGCTGTAAGGAGTAAGGTCTAGGAGAGACTTATTCCATAATTCCTTCGGGATCAAATAATCCTGGATAATATGGTAAACGAGGAGAACATAGAGGCATTAAGATCGAGATATATAGCAGCGCGTAACAAATACAAACCGCGGGAAATCAAAGCGCTGCTTGTAACAGAAGCGCCTTCCTGTAGTTTAGATAAGGATTTTTATTTTGAAGATGTTCCCAAACAAGATTCTTTGTTTCTAGAAATTATGGCTGTTTTATATCCTCAGCATAAAGAACAATATCTAAAACAGAAAAGAGATCCTGTTTTAAAAGAAGCGCTTCTACATAAATTCAAGGAAGACGGGTTTTGGTTAATGGATTTAGCAGAAGTACCTGTTGAAGTTACTGGGGATTCTTATGAAGCATCTTTTCCTAACCTGTTATTGCGAATAGAAAAAGCGATCACTAAGCAAACACCCATCATACTTATAAAAGCCAATGTGTTCGATATTTGTTATACAGCATTAATTACACTTGGTTTTAATGTTATAAACGAGCGACTTCCTTTTCCGGGTAGCGGACAGCAAGGGGTATTCCGAGAAAAATTCAGCAAGATCATCCACTCCTAGTAACTACCTCTCCCCAGGATGATACATTATATCCTTATTGTTCATCACGTCTTCTTTGTAAAAGAAAACTGTTTTGAATTTTCCGTTTATATGTCCTAATGCCTGATCTGTGAAATGTGGTGAAGAAGGATCTTTGCTATGACCACCGGTAACAATTGTCTTAGCTTTGATATGTTTGCCGAATTCAACAGCAGCAATAAAACTATTTCCGGAATAACCATATCTGCCTTTTGTTCCATCAAAGCTTCTGCTTTCAAAAGCAGGCAAAGAGCCGTTTCGAGAGGAGCTCAATGCTACAGCGAGGCTGGGAAGATTATCATCAAATTTCTCATTGAATTTGCCAGTTAGGCGCTGATATCTATTAATAGAACCCCAGGATACTTCCCAAATACCATATTTCTTTTTGAGGTTCTCGAGTACTTGTGCCAGGGCTTTTAGCTTCAGTTCAGGAGCAACAGTTGCCGCTATTCTTTCTAAACGGCCAATTATTTCTGTACCCTCTTCTCTGGTTTGCGCGCGAGGTAATAATCCATCTACTTGTGCTGCCCAATCTATAGCTAACGTTGTAGCAATGGAAGCGGTATCGCTTTCTTTATTCCAGGCTTTCAATAAATCAATTGGTTTTTTTAAATTCTCTTTTATATCGGCATCAGCACACGCATCGTAAGCTTGGAATAAGGAAGGTAACAAGTAATCAAAGGCTGCCAAATATCTATTATAGCCGATAGCAATTAACCCATCGATGTCTATTTTATCTACTTGCTTTAAAAGCCTTGCTGCGTTTATACCACGAGCATTTTGTCCGTCGGGGGCCATATATTTCGGATATTTATTTCTAATCGGACTAGCATTATCTGCGGCTGTAAAAGGGGTTGCATTACAATTTTGTATCCATCCATTTACAGGATTTAGTATGTTAACCGTTTCTTCTAAAGGATGAACCCCTTTCCATTCTGTTTTTTTTGTTGTACCATCAACGGGCAAAGCCCAATTGTATCCGGTATCTCTCTTTGGTACAAAGTTACCATGCCAATACGCTATATTACCTTTATTATCGGCATATACCGTATTATTGGTTGTGTTAGATAAACCACGCATACCATTGGTGTATTCAGCTAAATTTTTGGCTTTGGTGGTTATGAATGACTGTATCAAGGCTTTTAAAGAGCGATTATACTCTTTTAGTGTCAGCCACTTGCCATCCCGCTTGGCTACTACCGGACCATGATGTGTATAATAACCCGTAAAAGTTTTAGATAATTTTTGTCCGTCTTTTGTATAATAGATAGTAATCGGTTTTGTTACAATCGGCAAGTCTTTTCCCTCATATTCATATACCCAACCCTTATTTGTTTGTTTTACTTTTTCTTTGTATAGATCAGCAACATCAGTGTACCCTGTTGTGTGCATCCAACCACAGTTAGCGTTAAAGCCTTGAT
>JAIEQT010000237.1 GCA_019747455.1 Chitinophagaceae bacterium
ACCTTTGCAAAACCATATCCCGGCAAATCTACCAGATACCATTGCTCAGCTATTTTTTTGCCGCTATTGCTTTGTATAGCAAAATGATTGATTAGCTGTGTTTTACCGGGTGCGGATGAAGTTTTAGCTAATTTATTATTATTACAAAGCATATTAATCAGTGACGACTTACCTACATTGCTCCTACCAATAAAAGCATACTCAGGCCTATCCGGCTTCGGGCATGCTTTATAGTCTGCATTTGAAATTAAGTAAGCTGCATTAGTAATATCCATCGTAAACCCTTATTCAATAAGAACAGATTATTTTTTCTTTTTGATTACTAAACTATCGGCCGGATAGCGTGCTTTTATGCTATCTCTAACGAGCATACACCAATTAATCAATGTATTTTTTTCTTCTTCTGTGAGCTTAGCATTTTTATGGATGGCGGTATAAGATTCTAAAGGCATGGCATTATCTTTTACTTCATCAATGCACTCTTCTAGCTTATGGTATTGCTTAGCTATCCGATAAGATGAGAATTCATTGAAATTCATATGGCGCTTCCCATCTTTTACATGATCGGCAAGCCACCAACCCAATGGTTGAACCTCGGCATACCAAGGATAATTTGTATTATTACTATGGCAGTCGTTACAGGCTTTCGCTAATATTTGCTCTACAGCCGGTGAAACGGGATATTGTTTTGAGATATCATTTTCTTTTTTACCACTATTATTTTTTTCGGGGCGGAAAGCCTGTAATATCACAAATAGGACCAGTAATACGAGCAATATTTTTTTTGCCATTTTCATGTTGTTTATTTTAAGTTTATATGAGTACCTCTCCCGTCATTTCTGCTGGAATAGGTAATTGCATCATAGTTAAAATTGTGGGGGCAATATCGCCCAATTTTCCTGATTTTAACGTTCCTTTCCATTCGTTATCAATAACAAATAAAGGAACGGGATTTAAGGTATGTGCAGTATTAGGCGATCCGTCTTCATTAATCATATAATCTGCATTACCATGATCTGCCGTTAAGAAAACGGTATATCCATTATCTAGCGCTGCTGTAACGATTTGTTCCACGCATTGGTCTACTGTTTCAGCCGCAGTTACCGCTGCCGAAAAAACACCTGTGTGGCCAACCATATCGGTATTGGCAAAATTCAAGCATATAAAATCCGCAGATTGATTTTTAATTTCTGGTAATAATTTCGCTGTTATTTCGCGGGCGCTCATTTCAGGTTGCAGATCATAGGTAGCTACTTTAGGAGAAGGCACCATGATCCGGCTCTCACCAGCAAATGGTTCTTCTCTTCCACCGCTAAAGAAAAAACTCACATGCGGGTATTTTTCCGTTTCTGCAATACGAATTTGTTTTTTTCCTGCATTGGCTATCACTTCTCCCAGGGTGTTATTCAAATTATCATTTTCGAATATTACAGATACATTTTTAAAATTATGATCATATAAGGTCATCGTGGTGTAATGTAAGGACAGTTTTTCCATTCCAAAATCAGGAAAGTCTTTCTGGCTAAGTACTTCCGTAATTTCTCTACAACGATCGGTCCGAAAATTGAAACAAATAACAACATCATCGTTAACAATTTTAGCCATTGGAGTGCCCGCTTCATTCACTATCACCGTTGGTAAAATAAATTCGTCGGTTGTACCTGCTTCATAAGAAGCTGCTATAGCAGCAGTAGCACTCAGGGCCGTTTGTCCCTTTGCGTTTACCAAGCAATCATAAGCAAGCTTAACCCGTTCCCATCGCTTATCTCTATCCATGGCATAGTATCTGCCTGAAACGGTTGCTATTTTTCCTGTGGTAGCTGCCAGATGGGTTTCTAGGGAAGCTATATATCCAGTACCACTTTTGGGGTCAGTATCTCGTCCATCCGTAAATGCATGAATAAAAACATTGTTTAATCCCTCATTCTTACAGAGGCTTGTTATGGCTTTGAGATGACTGGTATGAGAATGAACGCCTCCATCACTTACCAAGCCTAACAAGTGTAATTTTTTATTATTGTTTTTGGCAAATCGAATAGCATTCAATAGTACCGGATTAGCGGCAAATTCGCCGGTACGGATAGCCACATTAATTCGCTGCAGCTCTTGGTAAACGATTCGTCCGGCCCCTAAATTCAAATGCCCCACTTCACTATTCCCCATTTGTCCGTCGGGTAACCCAACTAGCTCCCCACAGGTGGTAAGAGTAGAATGCGGGAATTTATGGTATAAACTGCTAACAAAAGGTGTATTCGCCTGCTGAATGGCATCGGCTGTTTTAACTTTACCAAGCCCCCATCCATCCATAATAATCAAAATCACTTTTTTACGCATCGGAAAATTTATAAGTGTTATTTTTATTTAATCATTACATCAAATTTGGCATGTTTTTGGCAACATTCAAACTTAAACTCCTATTATGCGTAGATTACTTTTTTTTATAATAATGGCATTGGTTACATCAACTGTTCATGCCCAAGAAACAGATGATGTAGTGAAGGCATTTAAGACTGCTAATGTAGACGAAATTGCCGGTTACTTTGATGAATATGTAAATCTAAAACTTTTAGACCGAGATGAAGTAAAGAATATGAGTAGAAATCAGGCTAGTATAGCCCTCAAATCTTTTTACGCCGAGAATGGCATAAAGGGTTTTGAAAAAATATCTGATGGTGGCCGTGCGAGCCTTTTTTACATAGTAGGTAAACTCACTAATGGAAACAAAGGGTATAATATTACTATTCAGCTTAAACCTAGAAACGGGAAACTAGAGATTATTACCATAAGGATTAGCTAAAATTTATGAACCATTGGGATAACCAACTACAAATTTTAATAGCGTCGGCATTACAAGAAGATATTGGAGATGGTGATCACTCTTCTCTCAGCTGCATACCGGCAGATACATTAGGGAAAGCCGTCTTGAAAGTTAAAGAGCCTTGTATTATTGCAGGTATTGCTGTTGCCGAGAAGATTGTGCAGCTGGTAGAGCCATCTGCAAGCTTTATTTTTTTTGCAAAAGATGGAGAGCGAATGCAGCCAGGAAGTATTGCCTTTGAGTTATCGGCCAGTATCCATACCATTTTGAAAACAGAGCGATTAGTTTTGAATTGTATGCAGCGCATGAGTGGTATTGCCAGCTTAACAGCTCAATATGTAAGTGCTATTGCCGGTACAAAAACTAAATTATTAGATACCCGAAAAACAACTCCCAATTTCCGGCTTTTGGAAAAAGAAGCAGTTCGTATAGGGGGGGGATATAATCACCGTTTTGGCTTATATGATATGATTATGTTGAAAGATAATCATATCGATTTTTGCGGCGGATTGGAGCCAGCTATTTGTAAAGCATATAACTATGCTAAAACTTTACCAACACCCCTGGCCATTGAAGTGGAGACAAGAACAATAGCAGACGTTAAAAAAGTATGTGAGATAGGCACAGGTAAAGTGTTTCGTATCATGCTAGATAATTTTGATATCCCTGCTATTAAAGAGGCGCTCACTATCATTGATGGCAGGTTCGAAACCGAGGCCAGTGGGGGCATAAGGCTTGATAATATTGCCGACTATGCTGCAACCGGGGTAGACTATATTAGTGCCGGGGGCATCATTCATCAAGCCCAAAGTGTTGACTTAAGTTTGAAAGCAGAACAATAGTTTATTTTACTTTGCCAAAAAACATACATGAACAAGAAATATAGTGGTGATAAAGGAGGATTTGTTTATAGCACAGATCCGGATTTTCGCTTTGAGGAAGAAAACCAGCCAGTTGAAACGCTACCCCCTGGCGAACAGCCCCTTGTGATTCAGTTGGATAATAAGCAAAGAGGTGGTAAAACCGTTACCCTTATAAGCGGATTTATGGGGAATGCCGATGATTTAGACAAAATAGCAAAACAGTTAAGAAATTATTGTGGCACCGGAGGAAGTGCGAAAGATGGGTTAGCCATAGTGCAGGGAGATCAGCGAGATAAAGTATTTCAATGGTTGCAAAAAAATGGTTACTCAAAAACTAAAAGAAAATAATTTTAATAAATTATTTTGTGTTAAATAATTCATTTAACTTAACTGTTCGTTAATACACACAAACTAATACCATCATGGCAAAAGCAAGTAAAAAGAAACCCGCAAAAAAGGCTGTTAAGAAAGCCGTAAAAAAAGCAGCACCCAAAAAAGTGGCTAAAAAGCCTGCGAAAAAAGCAGCTAAAAAAGCTGTAAAAAAAGTGGCTAAAAAAGCAGCACCTAAGAAAAAAGTGGCTGCTAAAAAAGTTGCCAAAAAAGCAGCTCCTAAAAAAGCGGCTAAGAAAGTAGCTAAAAAAGCAGCACCTAAAAAAGTGGCTAAAAAACCTGCGAAGAAAGCAGTTGTAAAAAAAGTAGTTAAAAAAGCAGCACCCAAAAAACCTGCTCCTAAAAAGAAAGCTGCTGCTAAAAAACCAGCACCCGTAACGGTTACAGCTCCTGTAGCAGCACCAGCTCCGGCAGAAACGCCAACACTTTTTACACCTGAATCAAGTTCGGGAGAAAGCAATAGCTAATTTATATCGCTTATACACAAACCCTGTATTGATTATTCAAACAGGGTTTTTTATTTTACTAATAATCTTTTTTTATGCGTTTAGTAACCCTGTTATTTATTGTTTTAGGAACTATGTCTGTACATGCACAAACAAATTCCCGTATTCAGGAGAAAACAAAAAACATGAAACTGCAAGATGGTTATTTCCCTTTTTGGTGGGATGCTGCTAGCGGTAAAATTTGGTTACTAGTAAATAAAACCGATCAAGAATTTTTATATGTTAATTCTTTACCTGCGGGCTTAGGATCGAATGATATCGGACTCGATCGAGGACAAAAAGGCGATAATAGAATCGTTTTTTTTCATAAGGTGGGAAAGAAAATGATGCTCGTGCAACCGAATTACGACTATCGAGCTACCAGCGTTAACAGTAACGAGCAAAGGGCTGTTAAAGAGTCTTTTGCTCAATCAACGATTGCCGCCTTTTCTGTAGAAGAAGAAGAGAATGGAAATTATTTGATAGACTTCACTCCTTTTTTGCTTAGGGATGCCCATGGTGTGGCAGATAAAATACGTAGTATGCGCCAGGGTTCCTATACTTTTAGTGAACCCCGATCCGCTGTTTTTATAGAGCGTACAAAAAATTTCCCGCTTAATAGCGAGTTTGAGGCTACTATTAGTTTCATCGGTGGTGCCGATGCTGGCAGGTTTATTAATAGTGTAGTACCCTCTCCCGAAGCTATTACACTGCGTATGCATCATTCTTTTGTGCAATTACCCGATAATAATTACAAACCGCGTAGATATGATATTAGGAGCGGTTATTTTGGAATCAACTATTTCGATTATAGTTCCCCCTTTACAGAACCTATTGAGCAATTATTTATCAGTAGGCATCGATTGCAAAAAAAAGATCCCAACGCATCAGTTAGCGAACCAATAAAGCCAATTATCTATTATTTGGATAATGGAACCCCCGAACCTATACGCTCTGCCTTACTAGAAGGTGCCAGTTGGTGGAATCAGGCATTTGAAGCTGCTGGTTATAAAAATGCTTTTATTGTAAAAATATTACCTGATTCGGCCGACCCAATGGATATCCGTTATAATGTAATTAATTGGGTGCATCGCTCAACACGCGGGTGGAGCTATGGCGCTTCGGTTACCGACCCCAGAACC
>JAIEQT010000251.1 GCA_019747455.1 Chitinophagaceae bacterium
CCATAAAATATTTCCTAAACTCCTACATACTATCTCCACCCATCACCATCTAATAAATTACCAAGTCCGCCTAAGATACTACCCTCTTCTCTACGCGTAGTGGTTGCATATTGCAAAATTCTGCCGGCTAATCTGCTAATAGGTAATGTTTGAATCCACACAGTTCCGGGCCCGTTTAATGTGGCAAAGAATAAACCTTCTCCCCCAAACAAACTGTTTTTTATACCACCTACAAATTGAATATCATAGTTTACATTCGAGGTAAATCCAACAATACATCCCGTATCAATTTTCAATGTTTCACCGGGATGAAGTTCTCTTTTCAAAACATGTCCGCAAGCATGTAAGAATGCCATACCATCACCTTCTAAACGCTCCATAATAAAACCTTCACCACCAAATAACCCGGTGCCTAGCTTTCTTTGAAATTCAATACCTATGCTTACTCCCTTGGCAGCGCATAAGAAGGCGTCTTTCTGACAAATAACTGTGTTATTGAATTGCTGTAGATTCAAAGGAATAATTTTACCGGGATAAGGTGAAGCAAAACTTACTCTTCTTTTAGCATTGTTCACATTGGTAAAAGCTGTCATAAATAAACTTTCTCCAACCAATACTCTTTTACCGGCATTGAATAATTTACCTAATAAACTATTATTCTGTTGCTGACTCCCATCACCAAACATGGTTTCCATAGTGATACCATCTTCCATCATCATAAAAGCACCTGGCTCTGCAATGGCCGTTTCATTATAATCTAATTCAACTTCTACATATTGCATTTCTTCTCCAAAAATGCGATAGTCTATCTCGTGGTTACGCATAATTTTTTATTTGAAATATAAAATTAAATACAAAATAAATGCTTTTATTGGTAACAGGATGAGTGGCTACAGAAGTTGAAGTATGGTCAAAAAAAACCGCCCCCGGAAGGGGGCGGTGATATTCAAACCAAAAACCAACTATACATTATTTGTTTACTGTATGATTACCCAGCCAAACTTTTTTGCCTTGTATTGCTCGGCCCAAGTACATAATGCCTACAAATAGGAAGAACAGCGGGCCTGTAAAACCAAGTAGGGCAATATATTTTGTACCATAAAACTTCTCCATGGGTCGTCTTAATCTTTCAGAAATCAAGTACATACTAGGTACCATAATTAACGTAAGGAAGAAGGAGAAGATCAATCCGAAAATGATTGTCCAGCTTAATGGTCCCCAGAATACAACACTATCTCCACCTAAGAAAATATGCGGATTCAAATGCTGGAACATGGATACGAAATCAATATTGAAGCCAATAGCCAGCGGTAATAAACCTAAGATGGTAGCTAACGCTGTTAACATAACCGGGATGATCCTGATCTTACCTGCTTGTATAGCGGCTTCTCGGGTACGATAACCGCGACCTCTTAGCTCATCGGTAAATTCAATCAACAAGATACCATTCTTAATTACAATACCTGCTAAGCCAACAATACCTACACCCACCATGATGGTTGCCATACTCATACCGGTAACGGCATATCCCATAAATACACCAATGATAGAGAAGAAAATTTCTGTTAATACTATAAATGGCTTACTTAAACTATTAAACTGAAGTACTAATATTAAGAATATAAGTAAGAGGGCGGTTAGCATAGACATACCTAAGAAACTTAAGGTTTCTGCCTGCTGCTCACTTTCACCAGTTTGTTTGATTACAACATCAGGTGGTAGAGGAGATTTTCGTTTAAACTCATCTATCAATTTACCTAATTCTGCATTGATTACAGGTGTAAGCGAAGGATCGGTAACACCGGATTGTAATTGAATGGTGCGATGAAGATTTTTTCTCTTCACACCGCCGGCGGTATTCGTATAATCTATTGTAGCTACACTGCTTAATGGTATTTGTTTTATTTGTCCGCTATTAAAGTCGCGGAAAGTAATACGCATATTCATTAAGTCAACCACATTATTCCTTGCCATACCGGTATAGCGTAGTTGAATCTTATAATCGTCTTCGCCATCTTTTAGTTTACTCACTTCTTGTCCGAATATAGCTGTTCTCAATGCCATACCTATTTGTCCGGTACTCACACCTTCTTCTAAGGCTCTCTCTCGATTGATGTTCACCGTAATTTCCGGATTATTCAAGTCAACATCCATTTGTAAATTCTGGATACCGGCAACACGGTTTGTATCTAAATGATTTTGTAGGTCGTAAGCTACTTTAGCTATTTGTTCAAAATTATCTCCCACTACTTCAATATTAACAGGAGGATCTGTGGGGGGGCCGGCATCTTCTTGCCCTACCTCAATAGATGCTCCTGGGATGCCGGTCATAGCCTTACGAATTTCTTGCAAATAAATGGCCGTACTTTTTCCATGTCTTTTTTCAAACTCTACAAAGGAAATCTGAATCCTACCTAAGTTAGATTGTATACTTCTATTATTATCACGCGGATTGTTAGCGCTTACCGCTACATTCGCAATAACACTTTCTACAATAGAACCTTTGGCACCGGGTTTTTCTTTTGCTAAAATTTTATATACCCTATTCTCTAATATACGTACTACCGAATCAGTAGTTTTTGTATTGGTACCGATTGGCATTTTTAGATATACATATACAAAGTTTGGATCGCCGCTTGGGAAGAAAGGCCTGGGATTATTCCGAAGGATTAATAGGAAAAGGGAAATGGGGAATAATAAGAATAAACCTACTAAGAACCAGGCCGGTCTTCTTCCAACTAATATCCAACGTAATAGTTTTTCGTATCTGCCCATTAAGCCGGGGAGTACACGCTCTTGGAAATAATGAATGATATTTCTCAATACATAACGTTCTAATACGATAAGTAGCGCCATGAATAGGAGGAAATTACCAAAGCCATGCCAACCCATTAGGTTGAATAATATGCCAAAGACACCCATAGCCCAGAACCACCATTTTTTAAATATAGCTGCCTTTGGTTCTTCAAACTCTCTGCCTTCGGGCTTCATGAAACTAACCGCAAATACAGGGTTGATGATAAATGCAACAATTAAAGAAGCGGCCAATGTTAAGATTAACATGGTAGGCAGGTAAATCATAAACTTACCAATCAATCCTTTCCATAATAATAGCGGAAAGAATGGTGCCAAGGTTGTTGCCGTTCCTGCTAATACAGGGATGAATACTTCACCGGCTGCTTCTTTGGCCGATCGTTCAATTTTTACTTTTCCATTATTGTATATCCGGTGCGTGTTCTCAATTACTACGATCGCATCATCTACAATAATACCTAAGCCAAATAAGAGTGCAAAGAGTACAATGAAGTTCAGTGTTACATCAGAGCCTACGATAAAATCGGCAACAGGTAAGAATAGGAAAGCAACAAACACAGATAACGGCACACTTAATGCTACAAAGAAGGCATTGGTAACACCCATGAAAAACATCAAAATGAGTAATACCAATACGAAGCCAATAATGATCGTATTTACTAATTCATTAAAAGATGTTTTTGTTTGTTTGCTTTGATCGCCTGTAATCAATACTTTTAAATCTTTTGGAAGATCTTGCGATGCTTGCATATCAGCAACGATCTTCTTGATTCCATCAGCAGTATTGATAAGGTTCTCACCGGAACGCTTTACGATATTTAAGGTAATTACATTCTGCCCGCCTAAACGTGCGTAGCTCTCAGTTTCTTTTACCGTATCTATTAGTGAAGCTACATCTCTTAAATAAATAGGCGCACCGGAAATATTTTTAATGATGATATTTTGCATATCCAAAGCGGAAGTAAACTGTCCTTTCACTTTGATATTACGTTTCATATCTCCTACATCTACCAAGCCGCCGCTAATATCTCTATTTTCGTAACCTACGGCATTTGCAATATCTGTAAAAGTTATTTTCGCCGCTTGCATTTTTACGGGGTCTACATTGATCTGTATCTCTCTTTCAGGAGCGCCTACAATTTCTGCCCTGCTTACTTCCTTTAATTCTTCAAAACGATCCTGCATCTTATCCGCATACTTTTTCAAGCGGACACCATCATAGTTACCACTGATGTTTACGAACATGATGGGCATTTCGCTGAAAGCGAATTCTTGTACATTCGGTTGTGAAGTAAGATCGTTTGGCAGATCGGTTTGTGCTTTATCTACCGCATCTTTTACTTTTTGTTTAGCTATCTCCGTTTTGATATCAGTATCAAATTCAACCACGATCAAACTGAAATCTTGCTGAGAGGTAGATTGAATTTTATTTACTTTGGCGCCACTGATAGATTTTAATTGTTTTTCAATGGGGCGGGTTACGAGGTTCTCAATATCTTTTGGCGAGTTACCAAAATAAACGGTAGTTACCGAAATAGTCGGAACCACAATATCAGGGAACTGTTCTTTTGGCATGGTATTGAACTTATTCAATCCATACAAGGAAATAAGAATGGTGATAATATAGATCGCTGTTTTGTTATCAACCGACCAGCTGGTAGGTTTAAACTCTTTAAATTTTTTAGCGATGCCTTCTATGATATTCATATCAGATAGTTTGATTCAAACGAAGGTTTGAAGTAGTTAATTTATTTAGCTATTGCAGCAAGTAGCTGACCTTCATATACATTTTGATAGCCATTGGTAATAAGCTGATCGCCGGTTTTTAATCCTGATTTTACTTCTACAAATTGGCCATAAGTTTCTCCAATCGAAATCACTCTTTTACGAGCTACTAACTTATTGCCTTCTTGTACAGCTACATATACATATTTACCGGTTTCATCTGTTTGTACCGTATTTACTACTATGGCAATGGCGTCTTTTGCTTCATAGTCTTGAAACTTAATTTGCGCTACCTGATTCGGACGAATAACAGGATCGTAGGGTAAACGAATCTCTACATTAAAGCTTCTGGTATTCGCATCAATAGAGCGACTAGCTACAGCTACACTACTTGTGATCGTTTTATTAATATCGGGAAAATGAATTACGGCTTTAGATCCTTGTCTTATTCTTCCGCTATAGTTTTCGGGAACTAATGCGGTTACTTTTAAGCCTGCATTACTTACCAATTTTATCTGCGGACTCGCACCGGCTAATCCGGCAAAAATTTCACCAACGCGTACATTCAGTTCATCCACATACCCATTCACATCTGCTAAAACATTGGATGCCCTTAATTGCTCTTCAGCAACTTTAACTTGCTCTTCGGTAGCGGCTAACTGGCGCTCTAATGATTGTACATTATTTCTTGCCGAAATTAATTGTACTTCTGTGCCGATACCTTCTTTCCATAAGTTGGTTTGGCGTTGGTATAAATCTTTGGCAAAGTTCAATTGTGTTTTAATTGTTTCAAGACCTTTCTGTGCGGCAATTACAGATTGACGCGTAATCGCATCATCTAACTTAATAAGTAACTGGCCTTGTTTTACAGCATCCCCTTTTTTAACATAGATAGCTTTTACTTGGCCGCCACCCATTCTTGGTGCTACATAAGATACATTATCTGAATTTACATTTCCTTGCAGATCTATATAATGCAAGAAGTCGCTATTGCTAACCGGTGTTAAACCAACAAGTTTTGCCGTACTAACAGCAGCACTGGTATCTAGTTTATTGATCTCAGTTTGAAGTTTTTTAATTTTGTCTGTAAGAGCCGATTGTTCCGTTTTTAATTTCTCAAGTGCTGCTTTTTTATCGGCCAAGCTATTCCCGGCTTTTTCATTTC
>JAIEQT010000283.1 GCA_019747455.1 Chitinophagaceae bacterium
ATTTATACAAAGCTATAAGCCTTTGTATGCTGATGTGCAACAAATATTTGGGCATATCGATCAAACTTCTACGGCTATACAAAATGGATTTAGATATCTCCATTATTATTTTCCTACCTATAAACTACCTTCTAGATTCATCACTTTTATTGGCCCGATAAATAGTTATGCCAGCATCATTACCAACGATGCGGTAGCCATAGGCTTACAATTATTTTTAGGTGCCGATCATTCCTTATATAAAACGGAGCAGGCGCAGGCATTATATCCAGCTTTTATATCCCGTAAATTCGATAAGGCATATATTCCGGTTAGTGTAATGAATACCGTTATCGATGATATTTATCCAAACAAGAGTTTAGGATTACCACTGGTAGCACAAATGGTGGAGGCGGGTAAAAGATTATATTTATTAGATGCGGTATTGCCTGCTCTTGCCGATACGGTAAAGATAGGATATACGAAAGCGCAACTGACAGATGTGATTGAAAATGAACGAACTGTTTGGAGTTATTTTGTACAAGCCGATATCCTTTATAAATCTGATCCTGAACTAACCAGAGATTTTATTAATGATGGTCCATATACTGCAGCTTTGGGTAATAACTCGCCAGGTAGAATTGGATTATTTGTAGGCTGGCAAATCGTAAAAAAATGGATGCAAAAAAATCCTGGCATAACCATGAAAGGGTTGATGGAAAAAGATCCTAATAGTCTTTTTGCAGAAGCGAAGTATAAACCCTAATTTAATTTTGCAGGAGCCACTAATTCGAAAGCAGGAATTTTTACCGAAAAGATCTCTTTGTTATATTGATTCTCCATCTCATAGTGACCGTACATTTTTCCCATCTCTGTTTTTAAATTACACCCACTTACATATTGATAACTTTCTCCTGCGCTTAAAACAGGCTGAACCCCAACAACACCCTCGCCCTCAACCTCTCTTTTTTCCGCATTGCTATCAAATATTATCCATTTACGACGTAACAATTTTACGGTAAATTTATTATGGTTTTCGATGGTAATTCGGTAGGCAAACATGAACTCGCCTTTCATCGGATTGCTGTAGTCGTCCTGATAAAAAGTTTCAATAGTTATTTCGATGCCTTCCGATATTGTAGAAATCATAGGTTCCGTTGTAGGATAAAGTTAGGAAAATTAACTGCCTGTACAACTTTTAGGGATGAATTAAATACGAATTAATAATGAATTTGGAGAAGTGAGCCGTACTTTTGCAACACCCGAAAAAATAAAACATGACAAAGATCGCTGTTGCCAAAGGAGATGGAATCGGTCCAGAAATTATGGATGCCGTACTTTCTATTTTTAATGCCGCCCAGGTACCCCTTGAATATGCTTTTGTAGATATGGGTAAATGGGTTTTTGATAAAGGATTTAGTAATGGCATGACCCCCGAAGCCCAGCAAACTATTGAGTCTTTAGGTATTCTTTTCAAAGGGCCCATGGAAACGCCCAAAGGTAAAGGGGTGAAAAGTGTAAACGTAACCGCCCGTAAAACATGGAATACCTATGCCAATAAAAGAACTTTTCAAACCTTACATGGTGTAGATACCGTTTTTAGTAAGGCCGGGATACCTATAGATATTACTATAGTTCGTGAAAATATTGAAGATACCTATGGGGGTATCGAACACATGCTTACCAATGATGTGGCTTTAAGCAGAAGATTTATTACCCGTCCGGGGAGTATGCAGGTAATTAAATATGCCTTCGAAATGGCTAAGAAAAAGGGGGCGAGAAGAATTACGTGCGGACATAAAGCCAATATCATGAAAATAACGGATGGGTTATTTTTAGAAGTTTTTTATGAAGTGGCGAAAGAATACCCTGAGTTAAAAGCAGATGATGTGATTGTTGATGATCTTTGTATGAAGCTGGTGAGTAAACCCGATTTGTTTGATGTAGTGGTGCTCACCAATTTACAAGGTGATATTGTGAGCGATTTATGTGCCGGTTTGGTAGGAGGTTTAGGCTTTGCACCATCGGCAAATATTGGGGATCATATCTCTATTTTTGAGGCGGTACATGGAACAGCGCCTGATATTGCAGGTAAAAATATTGCTAACCCAACGGCTTTATTATTAAGTGGTTTTGGAATGCTCCGCCACTTAGGGCTTATGGAAACCTCTGCCATGATTGAAAACGCATTACTATATACACTAGAAAGTGGTAAGCACACAGGCGATTTTGGCGATAAGAATTCTCCCGCTTTAAATACCACCGAATTTGCCGCTGCTATTATTGGTAATTTCGGCAAACAGCCGGTTTATAATCCAAAGCCACTACTCAGCAATATGCCTGTAACGCCTACTGTGTTTAAGCTTGAGAAAAACCCGATGCTAGAAACCACAGAAACAGTGGAAGAATTTATAGTAGGGGTAGATATGTTTATAGAAAGTAATGAGCAGCCGAATGTAGTTGCAGAAAAATGTTTGAAGCACACCCTTGATATATTTAAATTAGTAACCATCAGTAATAGAGGTACACAGGTTTGGCCCAAAGGATCTGTATTCACTAACCTGGTAAACCAATATCGTTGTCGCTTTGAAAGTGTGGGCGATATACCACTTACACAAACGGATATACTTGAATTATACAGAAGGTTAATGCAAGATTTCAAAATATGTTCTACCGAGTTATTGAACATGTGGGGAGATAAAAAAGCATATAGCTTAGCACAGGGGCAATAAAATGCCAAAAAATCTTGTAATTTCACGCCCTATAAATGATACTACAATGGCTGAAGTGATCTTAATGCCCCGTTTGAGTGATACCATGACAGAAGGCGTAATTGCAGCATGGCACAAGCAGGTTGGTGATACTGTGAAAAAAGGTGATTTATTGGCAGAAATTGAAACGGATAAAGCTACCATGGAGCTTGAAAGCTACCAGGATGGTGTGCTTTTACATATTGGAACTCCCAATGGTGGTAAACTACAAGTAAATGATTTATTGGCCATTTTTGGTAAGCAGGGTGAAGATATAAGCGAATTAGTGAAAATTCATCAGAATGGGGGTACGGTAACTTCAAGTGATCCGGCAACACCTGTTACTGATACGGTAACCCCACAAGCCTCAACGGAAGCGCCTGCCTCTTCTTCAAATGCAGTAGATATTTCAACTATGGAAGAAGTGGTACTTATGCCTCGTTTGAGTGATACGATGACGGAAGGTGTGATTGCAGGATGGCAGAAAAATGTAGGTGATACAGTAAAGAAAGGAGATGTATTGGCCGATATCGAAACCGATAAAGCTACCATGGAATTGGAGAGTTATAAGGATGGTGTATTGCTTTATCAGGGTGCCAAAGCGGGCGAGAAAATTTTAGTGAATGATTTATTATGCATTATCGGCAAAGCGGGCATGGATATTGCTCCCATCTTAGCCGCTGCTAAATCTGGAAGTGGTACGGCCAATAACAATACTACGGCTGCGCCTCAAGCTACTACAGCATCAACAATTACTCCTGCGGCCAAGCCTACAGTTGCTACCGCTACTGTGGTAAATGAAGGAAGAATTTTCGCATCTCCACTTGCCAAAAAATTAGCTGCAGAAAAAGGAGTTGATCTTAAATATGTGAAGGGCTCGGGTGATAACGGCAGAATTACCAAATCGGATGTAGATGAGTTTATAGCTACGCCCAGTGTTGCTGCTGCTCCGCAACCATCAGTTACAAGCGCACCTTCAACAAGTGTAGCTAAGCCTGCTGTCTCCACGGCCCCTGCAGGTGTTGTGAGTTTTGATGACGTGCCTGTTTCTCAAATGAGAAAAGTTATAGCTCGCAGGTTAAGTGAAAGCCTTTTCACAGCCCCACACTTTTTCCTCACCATGCGTATTGATATGGACGCTGCGATTGCGGCTCGTGCCAAAATGAATGAAGTGGCGGCTATTAAGATCAGCTTCAATGATATGGTGCTGAAAGCTACTGCCATGGCTTTAAAACAACACCCGAAAGTAAATGGTAGTTGGTTAGGCGAGTCTATCCGTTATAATCATCATATCAATATTGGCGTTGCTGTTGCTGTAGAAGAGGGGTTATTGGTTCCCGTAGTACGTTTCGCGGATACTAAGTCATTAAGTCAAATTGGTGCAGAGGTTAAAGATTACGCACAAAGAGCGAAAGATAAAAAGTTGCAACCTGCCGATTGGGAAGGAAGTACATTCACTATTTCTAATTTAGGGATGTTTGGTATCGACCAATTTACGGCTATCATAAATCCACCTGATGCCTGTATTCTTGCTGTAGGCGGTATTGCTCAAGAACCTGTAGTTAAGAACGGACAAATAGTGCCGGGTAATATTATGAAAGTTACTTTAAGCTGCGACCATCGTGTTGTGGATGGAGCAACCGGCGCTGCTTTCTTACAAACGCTTAAACAACTTTTAGAAGAGCCGGTAAGAATGCTCGTTTAAAGGTCAGTGGTCAATAGTCTTCTACCAATGACCACTGACTATTGACTAATCAAAGTCGCACCCAATAGGAGCTCCCGGAGGAATTTCTTTGTGAAGAGGCAAACTTATTTCTTTAGGTTTATCTATTCGCTCTACAGCATATAAGTAGTGGGCCCTATCGGCACTTGTTTTACTTAAGGCAGTTGCCTGTTTTTTAATTTTTTGTAATTGTTCGAAACAAATAGATTTAACAGCGTAGTTAGCTTGTTCGCTCTGACTTAACCCGAGTAACCAGGTTAACACCATTTGTTGAGTTTGTAATTGTATAGAACGCTTCAAACCCTTTTCGGGAGCAGCATTCCAAACGGTATTTATAATAGCTGTTACAACATCGTCCCAGCCCGTTGTGCCTGCTCTAGCTTTTTGTTGAACTAGTCTATTCGCTCTTTCCGGATGAAAAAGAAATCCGAGTTCATAATTTGCTAAAGCTTCAGCAGCGGCTAGCGCGTCGAAACTCATACCTGTTCTTTTCGGAAATAATTCACCCAAACCATAGTACTCAGGAGGTCTTGGTGGAATTAGTCCAATAATAGCTTCCGGAATCGTGAGTATTTCGGGTGTTAAGCAGTTTACAGCTTCCTTCAAAGCAGCTTCCTGAATGGTTTTCGGGAGAATAGTAGGACTAATTTGTTTACTATCTCCTTTAACCTGGTAGCTATAATTCATGCCGCCAATTAATTTGGTAACAGCCTCGAGCTGGTATCTATGATAATTGTAAACAGGTACAAGCGCATCTTCTAGCTTACTGATGGGCGTATTATTTTGAATATTATTTAAAGAGAAAGTAGAAAGCGCCTTATTTCTAACGGCCAGTACATTTTTTAATTCACTAATAGCATCTGTTCCATTATCCCATAAATGGGCCTTGGGATGAAAGCCGCCCGCTGCGCGGGCGTCGGCATCGGCTATAAATAATAGTCCATTCGCACTGTTCTCTTCCAACATATTATTTAATAACTTTTCTTCATTGGTACCCGGCGCAAAATCACTATAGCCATACATGATAGCTCTTTTATCCCAAGCACCAATTTCATTGGTATATACATTTGAAAAATCCATCGCTCCCTTATTATTCAATGTAATAGCAGGATGCGGGTAATCCATTACAGAAGCTCTATTATTCATGCTCGATGCATAATTATGCTGAAGCCCTAATGTATGCCCCACTTCATGTGCTGCTAATTGTCGCAGTCTTTGCAAGGCTGCCTTTTTCATGGTTTCCGGAACCGGTTTTCCGGTTTCATATGGACTTAA
>JAIEQT010000617.1 GCA_019747455.1 Chitinophagaceae bacterium
ATATAGGCGGTAGCATTATCAAAAGGAGACACTTCAATGGCATTGATTAAACATTCGGCTAAACCTGCGGGTGTAATATTCTTCCAGGTTTTGCCCCCGTCTTTGGTAACTGAAACAACACCATCATCACTACCGGTATAGATCACTCCTTTTTCGTTCGGGTGTTCGAGCACATAACTCAATGTGCCATAGTTTTCAGCACCTACTGCTTCATTGGTAAAGGGCACGCCTGGTTTTCCTTGTTTATCTTTCTCATTGCGAGTAAGATCGGGCGATACTTCCGCCCAACTTCTACCCATATCAGTAGTTTTCAATAGTAACTGACTACCATGATAAAAAGTATTGGGTTCATGCTTACTCCAAATAATAGGAGCGTTCCAGTTATATCGATATTTCATGTCTTTCGCATCCATACTTAAGTATTGAATGGGTGCGGCCATAATATTATAAGAGGATTTTGTTTTGGTATCCAACACTTCAATGGTGCCTTGATAACTACCCCCTAAAACATAACGCGGATCATCGGGGTTAAAAGCCAGGAAAGCGCTTTCGCCTCCGGCAGAAGAGGTCCAGTCGGCAACAGTGATACCACCGCCACTGATATTCCTGCTGGCAATACTTACCGATGTATTGTCTTGCTGACCACCATAAATACGATAGGGAAATTGATTGTCTACATTTATGCGATAGATTTGAGCTGTGGGCATATTTTGTTGTGAGCTCCAGCTTCTACCCTTATTAAAACTGATGGAAGCCCCACCGTCGTCTGAAGCAATCATATTATTGGCATTAAGGGGGTTGATCCATAGATCGTGATGGTCTCCGTGAGGCGTGTTAATGGTACTCCATGTTTTACCCCCATCGGTAGAACGCAGTGCCGGTGCGCTCATTACATAAATCGTATTATCGTTTTGCGGATCGGTAAAGAGTTCAATATAATACCAGGCGCGTTGAATAAGGCGATGATCGTTGGTTACCTGCGACCAGTTTTTTCCGGCATTATTCGAAACATACAATCCTCCAGCCTCCTTATCAAAGTCGCTTTCGATAAGGGCATATACTTTTTCGGAATTAGATCTGCAAACGGAAATCGACATTTTCCCCATTTCTTTCGGAAGTCCCGACTGCATAGGCTCCCAGGTTTCGCCCGCATCGGTTGATTTATATAAACCACTTCCCGGTCCGCCACTAATAACTTTCCAGGGAAGCCTGCCGTGCTCCCACATAGCGGCATAGAGGATACGCGGATTATTCATATCCATAGATAATTCTGCACAACCCGTTTTATCGTTGATATATAATACTTTTTTCCAGGTGTTACCGCCATCGGTAGATTTATAAATACCCCGATCAGCAGAAGCGCTATACAGAGCGCCTTGTGCTGCTACAAAAACAATATTAGGATCTTTTGGATCGATTACTATCCGGGCTATATGTTGGGTAAGATCAAGACCTATTTTTTTCCAGGTTTTCCCTGCATCGGTACTTTTATACATCCCGTCGCCATGATGTGTCATAACACCACGAACGGCATGCTCCCCCATACCAACGTATACCACATTTTTGTCGGACTCAGATACGGCGATAGCCCCTACAGAACCTGTTTTAAAATAGCCATCCGAAATATTATTCCAGCTGATACCCATATCTTCTGTTTTCCATAATCCACCACCTGTAGTACCCATATAATACGTGTTGATATCGCCTACTACGCCGGAAGAAGCAACTGAGCGACCGCCCCTAAAAGGGCCGATACTTCTCCATTTCAGGGGTTTGAAATATTGATTGAATTCGTTACCGCTTGAGTCTTTTGCAGGCTGAGCTATTAGGCAAGCGTTAGTAAAAATAAAAAGGAGAGAAAGAAATAAGATACGCATATGGCAGTTATTTGATAACCTAAGATAACTCATTAATGGTGTAAAAGCTAGTATTTAGTAACTTACCTTTTGGTAACTTACAAAGATTAATCTGCGATATCTAAAACGAATATCAAATACATGAACCGTCCAAAACTACAACAATTAAAAATTGCTCATCAGCGTGTTTTAGCGGTAACGCTAATGGATCTAAAAGCGCCTTTGCAATGGGTGGATGACTATGTATCAGAATCGGTAACAGGTTTTGGAACGGCAGCAGATGAAAAATTCTTTTCTAAAAAAGAGTACCTGGGCATTGTTTTAAACAGTAGAAAACAAGCAAAAGGATTATTTTTTTCATGTAAGCTAAAAACCAAGTATGCACCCCGTTTCACAGGAGAAAACAGCGCTTGTTTTTTTGATGAATTTGTTGTTTCTGTTGGAAAGGGAAGCCAACAAATAGTTATGCATTTATCTGTTGGTTTAGTATTTACGTATTATGATAACAAATGGAAGCTAATAGCATTATATGCGTCAAAAATTGATACCGACACAAGCTCGGAAGATACTTTTCATTTGGGCGAAGCAGAAAAAAAAATGCAGGAGCTCCAGATGGAGGTGGCTAAAAGAACCGAAGAGCTTAGTCAAAAAAATAATGAGTTAAAAATTGAAGCAGCACTAGAGCGGGTGCGCGCCATTGCCATGGGAATGAAGAGGCCGGAAGACATGCAAGAAATGTGCAAAAGAATTGCTGCGGAATTAGCGGGCTTATCTGTGAAAAATATCACACTTGTTGAAACCATAGAAATTGATCAGAAAAAAGAATGCTTTTTGGATTATGAGTATTATCCGATATCTGATCATAAAAGCTATTCTGTTTTTAATTACAAAAAAAATAAAGGGCTCATAGCTTTTGTAAATACACTTCTTGCCCATGAGAATAATTTTTTTTATAGTGGGAAGGTTAAAGGTGCTGCTTTCAACAACTATATCAAACTATTAAAAACCGTACCCGCTTATATTGAGCCGGCCTGGTTAAAAAACAGAGAATTACATTTTTATTTTCAATCTGCCGGTATTGCCGCACTTGGATTTGTTTCTTCAAAGCCCCTTGCAGAATCGGAAATTGATTTATTAAAAAGATTTAGAAATGTATTTCATTTAGCCTATCAGCGATACACTGATATTAAGTTAGCAACAGCACAAGCAAGAGAAGCACAAATAGAAGCGGCGCTGGAGAGAGTACGGGCGCGTAGTATGGCTATGCTACAGCCACAGGAACTAAAAGAGGTTGCTGAATTATTACGCAAAGAAATGGGTGCGTTGGGTATAGAAGCATTAGAAACGAGTTCTATTTATTTGGTGCATCCCGATAATACGGAATGTTGGTATGCTATTAAAGATGTTCGTCAAAAGCATACTAAGTTGTTGAGCGATTATATGGAAATACAGTTGCATGAAACCTGGGTAGGCAGGGAAATGCAAAAGTTTTATAAAGGCAAGCAAAAGCAAGCTTCTATAGTGATGAAAGGAAGCCAACGGAAAGAATGGATTAACTATTGTGCTAGTAAATCGAGCGGACTAAAAAATTATTATGGCAGAGAAATTCCTGAACGTACCTATCATATTCTCAAGTTTGCAGGTGGTTATATGGGAGCTGTTTCACCGGGTGAATTATCGGTAGAAAACTGGGATGTATTGAGAAGAGCCACCGCTGTTTTTGCATTGGCCTATACGCGATTTAAAGATTTACAAGAGGCGGCGAACAGGGCAAGAGAAGCCGAAATTGAATTAGCGTTAGAGAGAGTAAGGGCCAGAAGCATGGCCATGCATAAGAGTAGTGAAATCATGGAAGTGGTTTACTTGATAGCCGATCGGCTAAAGGATCTGAAAGTAGAATCGGATGCAACGTCTATCATTATTCTTCATGATGATGCCTACGAATACTGGAATGCGAATAATCAACAAACTTACGCCAACAGTCAACTTCAGAAAATTGATAAAACTTTTGATGGCGCAGTAAATCAAGATTTTATAAAATATAGTAAGCGGGTCACTGATTTTTCGCGTAACTATTCGAAGCAAGAAAAAAATAAACATTGGAAATGGCTGTTCAGTATACAAGGTGGTTTCAAACATATACCCGAAGTGAGAAAGAAATTTATACTTAGTCAGCCTCACTACAATATTGCAGTATCATTTACAAAAAAAATATCCTTAGTACTGATTAGATACCAAAGTTCTATTGCTTATACTGATTCAGAGAAGGCCATATTCAAAAGATTTGCAGAAGTATTTCATCAATGTTATACCCGCTTCCTAGATCTTCAAAAAGCAGAAGCACAGGCCAGAGAAGCACAGATAGAAGTAGGATTAGAAAGAGTAAGAAGCCGTGCTATGGCCATGCAATCTTCTGAAGAATTGAAAGTGTTGATTGCAACCGTATTTAATGAATTAACAAAACTTGATCTTGTACTTACCCGTTGCATCATTTGGGTATTTGAACTTTCAACTAAAGCCGCAAGATGGTGGATGGCTAATAGCGAAGAGCCATCCAATCCCATGATGGTTTACCTCAAATATCATGAGCACCCGGCTTATCTCCATTTTGTACATGGATGGGAAAAAAGAAATGTGAAGTTCGTTTATGATCTGAAGGGGAAGGATAAAACTAGTTGGGATAATATTTTATTTAATGAAACAGAATTGAAATTACTCCCCGATGCAATAAAGAATGGAATGCGAGCACCAGAAAGAGTTTTGTTATCAGCATCATTTAACAATTTTGGTGGGATTAATGTAGCAAGTATCGATCCATTGTCTGATGAACATTTTGATATACTGCTTCGCTTTGCAAAAGTTTTTGACCTTACTTATACTCGCTTCTTAGATCTTCAAAAAGCGGAGGCGCAGGCCAGAGAAGCACGAATAGAAGCCGCTTTGGAACGTGTGCGTTCACGTTCGCTAGCCATGCACAAGAGTGATGAGCTACAGGAAGTAGTAACAACGCTATTCGATCAGCTTCATGTTTTGAATATCGAAAATGATGCCACGGGGATTGTGATTTTTAAACCGAATACAAATTATTTTCAATATTGGTTTGCCAACCCCGAGCGAACCAATAGCAGTTATTTTCTGTTGGAATACAAAAAATATGCTGTTACAAAAGAGCTGGATATTGCTCATCAAAAAAGCGAGACGCATTTTCATAAAATCTATTCAAAAGCGGAAAAGAATGAATTTTATAGCAGAATACTAACCGAAACGGATTTTAAACGGTTGTCTGATGATAGAAAAAAACTCATTCTTGGTTCGGAAGGGTTTACCATATTAGCAACACTCAATAAAAACACAGCGATACAGCTAAATCGCTATTATAAAAAATCTTTTGGTGATTCAGATATTGAAGTTACAAAACGATTTGGCAATGTTTTTGAACAGGCCTACACCCGCTTCCTCGATCTGCAAAAATCTGAATCGCAAGCCAGAGAATCGCAAATTCAATTGGCATTAGAAAGGGTTCGGGCAAGAACAATGGCAATACAGAAAAGTGAAGAGCTCGCCGAAGTTTCATTCTTACTCAATAAACAGGTTGTTGAGCTTGGGATTTCTACTAGAGGATGTGCTTTCAATATTTATAATAAAAATAATTCTACAGAGTGGTTCAGCAATCTTGAAGGCACACTGCCGGCCTACAAAACGCCAAGAGAAAATATTTTTTTGAAATATTATAAAGCTGGACAAAAAGGTGAAGCCTTTTTGATTGAAGAATATGGAAAAGAAAAGATAAGAGATCATTATGAGTACCTTTTTTCACTGGGATATTTTGGGAAGTCTGCAAACAAACGAGAGATATTAGCCAAGGTAATGCCCGAATCTCAGATC
>JAIEQT010000393.1 GCA_019747455.1 Chitinophagaceae bacterium
CATTAGATAAAGTTCTTTTTAATATTGTGTAGGGAAACTTGTTTCCCTGTACTTACTAACCCATCCATATACAAGGTCTCGCTTCTGCGAGACTTTTGTTTTCTAAGTACAAGATCAAATAATTTATATGAGCACAGCGCATTATTCCGAACAAGAAATTATAAGAAGAGAGAAATTAATCAAATTACAGGAGGCGGGTATTAATCCTTTTCCCGCACCGTTATATCCTATCAACACATATTCCACTGATATTAAAAACAACTATACAGAAGAAACCAAAGATAGTTTCATTGGTCTATGCGTTGCGGGAAGAATAATGAGTATTAACGACAAAGGAAAAGTATTCTTTATCAAAATACAAGATAGCAAAGGCATTATTCAATTATATGTTAAGCGAGATGATATTTGTCCGGGGGAAGACAAATCATTTTGGGATCAGGTTATAAAACACGGATTGGATTTGGGCGATATCATTGGGTGTACCGGTTATGCTTTTGTAACAAAAACGGGTGAAACATCTATTCATGCAGAAACCATAACCTTGCTTACAAAGTCGTTAAAACCATTACCTGTTGTTAAAAGAGATGAGGATGGAAATACTTTTGACGCTGTTACAGATCCGGAATTCAGATATCGCCAGCGCTATGCCGATTTAATTATTAATCCAGGTGTTAAGGAAACTTTTGTTCAGCGAACAAAAATTATAAACACCATTCGTACTTTTTTAAATGATCAAGGAGCACTGGAAGTAGATACACCTGTTTTACAATCCATTCCCGGCGGCGCTGCTGCAAGGCCCTTTATTACCCATCATAATGCTCTCGATGTTCCTTTTTATCTTCGTATTGCTAATGAACTTTATTTGAAGCGATTGATTGTAGGGGGCTTTGATTGGGTATATGAATTTAGCCGCAACTTTCGCAATGAAGGAATGGACCGTACCCATAATCCGGAGTTCACTGTTTTAGAATGGTACACTGCTTATAAAGATTATATCTGGATGATGGAGGTAACAGAACAGCTATTTGAAAAAATCGCTATTACCCTTCATGGCACTACCGATGTAGTATTGGGAAACAAAACCATTAGTTTTAAGGCTCCATTTAAACGAATTAGTATTCATGATGCCATTAAATAAAATACAGGTATTGACGTAAGCGAAATGGATGAAGCTGCGTTGCGGGTAGTTTGTAAAGATTTAAAAATAGATGTGCCTCCGACCATTGGCAAGGGTAAGCTTATCGATGAAATATTTGGTGCTACTAGTGAGCATAGTTATGTACAGCCTACATTCATCATTGATTACCCGGTAGAGATGAGCCCACTTACCAAGAAGCATCGCAGCAAACCCGGATTAGTTGAGCGTTTTGAATTGATGGTAAACGGAAAAGAATTAGCTAACGCGTATACCGAATTAAATGATCCTATAGATCAGCGTGAACGTTTTGAAGAACAGGTAAAATTGATGGAACGAGGCGACGATGAAGCCATGTTCATTGACTATGATTTTTTACGGGCGCTAGAATATGGTATGCCGCCTACATCGGGTATTGGCATCGGAATTGATAGATTGTGTATGATGATGACCAATCAATCATCTATCCAAGACGTTCTTTTATTTCCACAAATGCGGCCAGAGAAACAGCCATAAACAATTATTGGTCTCTATAGTTCAAAGCAGGTTTTCTATCGCCTAATAAAGCTTCGTATTTATAATCGCCTTTGGCTTTTTGTAATTCTTCTTTGGCTTTCGGAATGATTGTTTTATTCGTATATAAATCAATTGCGGTTAATGCCATTGTTTTGGCGGCTACTAACATTCCCTTTGTTCCTATTTCGGTACCTCCTGCTGCAATGGCTTGCCAACTATGCGCCGCAGTACCGGGTACCCAGGTTGCAGCACTCAATCCAACTGTTGGAACGGTATAACTAACATCACCCACATCCGTGCTACCGCCACCAGCACTAGGTGCTGTTTGGAGTGGCGTAATAATAGCTGAGGTTTCAATAGCAGGTGCCTTTACGCTGAAGGATTGTTGGATTTTTTGTGCAAAATTTTTCTCTGCATCGGTATAGGTAAATCCTCCCACTTTTTCCAAATTCTGTTGCATCACCTGTGCCAACGTATAGTTAATCAACAAATCATGTGTACCCCCGATAATCTCATATTCCATTTTTGTTTCTGTTCCTAAAGCGGCGCCTTCTGCTGCTTTAGCTATCCTATCAAAAATGGATTTTACCATATCCCTTTTCGGATGGCGCACGTAATAATATACTTCTGCAAAATCGGGTATTACATTGGGGGCTTTACCACCATTGGTAATTACATAATGAATTCGGGTTTCTTGGGGTACATGCTCTCGCATCATATTCACCATATAGTCGAGTGCTTCTACTGCATCCAGTGCTGAGCGACCTCTTTCGGGTGAGGCAGCAGCATGCGCGGAAATTCCGCGGAAACGGAATTTCGCCGACTTATTAGCTAATGCGCTTGTAGTAGTAATACTGTTATTATCATCGGGGTGCCAATGGATAACAGCATCTACATCATTAAATAACCCATCGCGCACCATATACACTTTACCGCTTCCTCCTTCTTCAGCAGGTGTTCCGAACACTTTGATCGTTCCTTCAAAGTTTTTCGCAGCTATTTGTTCTTTAATAGCAATGCCTGCAGCCACGGAGGCGGTACCAAATAAATGATGACCGCATGCATGTCCGGCATCTTTACCTGCACTTATTTTTTCCGAAACGGCTTGTTGAGAAATACCGGGCAACGCATCATACTCTGCTAAAATGGCTATAACCGGCTTACCCGATCCATACGTTGCTACAAAAGCAGTAGGAATACCTGCCACACCCGATTCTACCGTAAAGCCCGCAGCCTTAAGGGTTTCTTGATGCAAGCTGGAACTCTTAACCTCTTTATAGCCAACTTCTGCGAAATCCCAAATACGCAAGGCAATATTTTTATATTGATCGTATTTATTGTCGAGTGATGAGCTGGTGGCCATTTTAAAAGCTTCTGCCGGATCAGCTACTACTTTCTTTTTTTGTGCATAGATAAATGAGATTGAGGTTCCCAGTAGCAACAACAGGATTTGTACTTTCTGTTTCATATTAGATGAATAAGTCGGGATATAATTGTGCGCCAGGTACAACAGCATATTTTTCTAAGTCTGTAATTCCTTCGTTAGCTAATACTTCTTCGTCTATAAAAGTATTACCGGAATATACTGCGGCTGTTTTAGATAGAATATAGTACACACTATCTGCTAAGATTTCAGGGGTTCTGCTCATCTTAGCCAATGCTTCACCACCCAATAAATTTCTCACCGCTGCAGTATCAATAGTTGTTTTAGGCCAAAGCGCATTGGAGGCAATACCTGCAGATTTAAATTCAGCAGCCCAACCAATGGCCAGCATACTCATATTGTACTTGGTAATGGTATACGCAATATGTGGCCCCAACCATTTGGAGTTCATATTAATAGGGGGAGAAAGGGTAAGGATATGCGGGTTATTTCCTTTACGCAAGTAGGGTAAACAATTTTTTACCACCAAAAAAGTACCTCGCACATTGATGCTTTGCATTAAATCAAATCGCTTAGCTTCTGTTTTTTCGGTGGGTGTTAACTGAATGGCCGACGCGTTATTAATAACTACATCTATCCCACCGAATTTTTCTACTGCTTGCTGTATGGCTTGTTGTATTTGGGCCTCATCCCGAATGTCTACCTGTACCGCCAAGGCCCTGCCCCCTGCGGCTTCTACCTCCTGAGCTGCAGAAAAAATAGTTCCTCCCAAACGAGGATCTTCTTCTACACTTTTAGCGGCGATGATTATATTGGCCCCTTCTTTAGCTAAGCGAAGAGCAATGGCTTTGCCGATGCCTCTGCTGGCACCGGTAATAAAAATAGTTCTGTTTTTAAAGGCCGACATATAATTGTTCTTTACAATAAATGTACTGAAAGGATTACCAACCTAAGAATTCTTTTATGGCGGCTTCCGTATCGGCACAGGCTTTTTCCAAATCGGCATTTACAATTTGCTTATCGAAATGATGGCTGAAAGAAATTTCATAACTGGCTTTATTTACTCTAGCAGCAAGGGTTTCGGGCGTTTCCGTACCTCTGCTTTCCAATCGCTTTTTTAACTCCTCAACTGAAGGTGGCTGAATAAAAATAGACAGGGAACTATCCGGGAATTGTTGCTGTACATGAATAGCTCCTTTTACATCAATATCTAACATAGGGGTTTTTCCTAAGGCCCAAATCCTGTCTAACTCCGATTTAAGCGTGCCATAATAACTTCCCTGATAAACCATCTCCCATTCTATAAAAGCCTGTTCCGCAATTTTTTGCTTAAAGGCTTCGGTGCTTAAAAAATAATATTCAACACCATCCTTTTCTTCCCCTCTTGGTTTGCGTGTTGCCGCCGAAATAGAGAAGGCAAGTTGTTCATATTTACTAAGCAGGAAGCGGGTTATAGACGTTTTTCCCGCGCCTGACGGCGCGGTGATGATAATCAGTTTGTTCATTACAATATCGTTTCGCTTTTAAGCAAAGAAACTGATTTATTTAACCAGTTTTGTATTCCTCCCTACAGCATAATAAGGTTTCAGCTCCTTATAAATTAAGGCATACTCTTCTCCACCCGCATCTGCAGCAGTTTTGGCATTTTTATAATAAGCACTTGTTTGCCTCAATATTTCATTCCCCAACAACAATTTAGCATCTTCCAATTTTGTTTTTACTTCCTCCATTTCACGGAGTAACTCATTGTATTGCTCAAATAATTGAACATAATTATTACAAACTGTTACATCTACATAAGCGGGAACTGTTTTAGGATTACGCCGCATTTGTTGAATGGCTTTTTGTACAAAAGTTTCCCGCTTGGCATTCAACTTAAACATACTTCGTCTTTCAAGAGGCTTCAGCTTAATGGCACCCGGAATCATATTTCTTAAACCCGCTATATGCTGTTTAATAGACATGAGTTCTGAACCAACAAAGCTCCTGAATGAAGCCATAGAATGATTTTTTACATAAACGGATCCTAGCTCAAAAAAATTGCTTTTCTATCTTTAATTTATTATCTTCCGCTCGCTCAATTGCTTGCTATGCGTGTATTGTGGAACCTGTTTCTGTATATACAAGGGTGGACTATTCGCGGTTCATTTCCTTATCAGCTTAAAAAAAGTATAATCATTGTTGGTCCACATACCAGTAGCTGGGATTTTATTATTGGGTTGGCATTTAGAAGCAAGCTTCGTCTACACCATTTAAAATATTTAGGAAAAGCCGAATTATTTAAACCCCCTTTTGGTTTCTTTTTCAGAAAATTGGGTGGTTTCCCAGTAGATCGTTTTCATAAACATAATATGGTAGATCAGGTAGTGAACTTATTCCATACCCGGGAGTCGTTTGTTCTGGTGCTATCCCCAGAAGGTACCCGCAAACCTGTAGAAAGAATGAGAACGGGCTTTTATCATATTGCTTTGAAAGCAAATGTGCCTGTGGTGATGGCAGGAATGGATTTCACCAAAAAAGAGTTTTCGATTAGTGAGCCATTTTATCTGAGCGGAAATATACAGCGCGATATGGAGCATATTACGGCTCACTTTGCAAACATCACAGGTAAGATTCCACATTATGGTTTACAACATTTATTGGTAAACAGGTGGGAAAAGGTTGTAGGTTATAGGGAATAGATTATAGTAGCGTAAAACTAATCAAGAATTTCCGTTCATTACTATTTAC
>JAIEQT010000206.1 GCA_019747455.1 Chitinophagaceae bacterium
CACCCCAAAATTGTGTTTCAAAAACCATAGCAGAACCACGAATTACTTTTTACTCTTCAGACAATCTAATTATGAACAACAAGATTTATTCATCTGAATGGGAGGACAAGCTACAGTCCCGTAGCTGCAAAATACACAACAATCTCCCTGCTTCGGTTTTAGGACAGTTTCACAACTTGTACATCTATAAAAGTATTGACAAGCATCCGTAGGCATTGTTTCCTCTTTCTGAAAACCACATTTCGGGCAGGTGATGGTGGATTGCTGTGTTAATGTCTTTTCCATGCTTTCTTAGTTTTTATCGAAGCAAGATTTACCACTACCGGGTAAAATCATAGCTTTTCACTTTGTATCCTGTTTTATTAATTGCTGTCTCTATTGTCTTTTCATCAACTTTTAATTTATCAAAAGTGATTAAGCTGCTTCTTGTGGCATAAGAAGTTTTATAAGCTAATACGCCGTTCACTTTAGATAGTTCATTGTTTACATGCTCCTCACATGCCTCGCAAGTCATGCCTTGTATGGTGAACTTTACCTGTTGTTTATTATCAACCACTGCAAGAGCTGTTGCTTGCACTTTTTGCTTTGGATAAAACACTTTTGCATACAGCGGAAAAGTCATCATCAAAATCGCAAATACAGTTACTATTGCTAAAAATGTTTTGGACTGAAGGAATGAAGCATTTTTAGTTGGTTCACAATTGCAATCCATAACGCTTGTCTTAGCTGGTTTTAATTTAAGATACCATGCAAATGTTAATACAGCAATTGATAACCCTATTAAATACGGTCTTGCTGGTTCAATCCATGAAAAGTTAGCGACAACACTGCTGCTACCGGCAAGTAATGCAATAACAGGGGTTATACAACAAAGTGAAGCTGCAATAGCTGTGAGAACACCTGCACCCGTAAATGTGCCTGATGATTTTAAACTTATCATACTGTTTCCAGTTTTTGAGTTTCTACATCAATATGTTTAAAGAAAGGCTTTAAAATCTTTAGATTTTCCTGTGTAAGAGAATAATAAATTGTTTGTCCTTCTTTCCGGGCTTCAACAATTTTCCCATCTTTTAATTTCCTTAAATGTTGAGATATGGCAGGGATACTCATGCCTAAAATATCAGAAAGGTCGCAAGGGCATAACTCTTTTTCTTCTTCCAGTAAATAGATAATCTTCAACCTTACTTCATTACCAGCTAAAGCCAATATGTTAGACAGGCTTGCAAAAGACTTTTGTGCAGTTTTCAATTTGCTTTTGCAATTCTTTATTTGTTTCTGGTCTGCAAACAACCTGATACAAGTATTGTTTTCCATAGGGCAAAGATAGAGTAAATAACTATTTAAGCAAATGCTTAAATTAATAATAAGGATACCGTTGGATGAAAAGCCCCGGATACTGAAAAACCGGTGCAGTATTATCTGATATAAAGAAATTGCCGAGAACGCTCAATGGAAAGTTCGAGGTTTGCCTGGTTAAATTTTAATATTAATCGTAACATAAACATTTCTTCCATCACTCGGCCAAATACCAGGCCCGGGATAAAAAGTAGGTCTCTTGGTGAAATACTTTTTATTGAGAAAGTTATTTATACCCGCCCGTATAGTAAACATGGAGTTGGCTCGAAACGAAGCGTTAATATCCCAAATGTCATAGCCAGGCGTGTAACCTCTGGCCCCACTCGAAGGTGGGATGACTGTATTTAATGCATCTGAAAAAGAAGAAGATGTATAACTGTAAAGAATAGTACAGCTAAAGCCTCTGTATAAAATGTCAAAACCGTTTCTGGTAATCCAGTCAGGAACTGCCTCTAATTTATTACCGGTAATAGATTTATTGATTGTTCCCGTCGCAACCTGCCCTTTGACATAATTAGCCTGCATATAAGAAGTGGAAGTAAAAAAACCTGCGAATAATTGATTGGTGAGTGGAAACTTATATTGTAAAAAGACTTCGATACCATTGGTTCTGCTGTTGCCAATATTTGTTTTGTAAGTATACGACTGACCGTTATTATCCTGTAACACCAATGTACCGAGGCGGTTTTTGTATTCAATTCTGAACAGGCTTATATCGTATTGAAGTCGTTTAAATACTTTTCCCCTGATACCAAACTCTGCATTATATCCAAAAGCGTCTTTCAGTTTTTTATCTATTTGTTCGTAGGTAGACGCTGGAACAATATCTTTAAAAATCACAGGCCGGTACGACTGCGATATACCACCATACAAAGTATTTTCTTTATTTAATTCAAATTGTGAACTGATTCCTGTTAAAACAAAACTGTGCCTGATTGCAGTGGGTAATGGGTTTACAGTATAGTATTTTATTTCACCAGTCATTTTTGAATTACCATTCTCAAACCTTATACCGGGTGAAATAGTCCAACGGGGATTTATTTGAAAGAAGTTTTCTGCAAACAATGCAATATTATTTGTTTTAAAATGCATGTCTCTGCCAAAGACAGGATCTGAAAGTGACAAATCATAATTGGCGCCGGTAGTTCCTTTACCTAACTGACGCCTGTGTAAATCATTATTCATGTAAACAATTCCGGCAGCCAATTTACTTTGCAATTTACCTATACGATAATGATGCAATATTCTTGCTTCAATAGTTTTGCTGTTGAAGTTGTCAATATCTACCTGCCTGTTTCTATATTGGCCTGTAGCCCGGTTAACAGTATCCGGCACATCAGCAAAAGCATCGAACATCACACTACTCCTACTCCCAAATACACCTGAAGCTGTAAGGTCTATTTTAGTTTTCTCTGATATTTTCCAGTTGAGGTTGAGGGAAGGAACATAAATATCCGGGCTGAAATAGTTCCGGCTTCTTGTACTCATTTGCGGATTCGCATTAAACATGCTATCGTTTAAAGGGCCGGGAATATGATAAAGATATTCTGAACGGCCAATTTCAGCTTTTAAAGAAATTCTATCAGAAATATGATAGTTAAGTTGTAAAAATTGAGAAGTTGCATCGGATTCACTATTATTTCTGTAACCACCGGAATGCCGCTTGTAATAGTAAGCATAATACGAGAACTTTTTATAAGTTCCATTGATAGCACTATAGGTACTCAGCAGATTAAATGAACCTGCCGTGTTTATGTTTTCAAAAGTGAATGTTTTTGATGTATCCGGCTTTTTACTGATATAGTTAATCATTCCTCCAAACTGAGCGCCGTATTGTAACGAACCTGTACCCCGGATAAGCTCAATTTTCTCGTAGCTCTCCATCGGCGCACTGTAATGGCTGGCAGGATATCCATACATATCAGAATTGATCAAAATTCCGTTTTGCCGAATATTGTATTCCCAACTACGGTGAGGGTCAAGGCCACGGGTAGCAATATTCAGTTGGTTGCCGCTACCGTCCATATCATATACAAATACACCCGGTATTTTAGCAAAAAGCTGTCGCCCGGTTTTAATGGCAATATTTGCGTTGGTACCTGCCAGGTTCACTACTTCGTTCTTTTTCCCATTGTTGAGAAATCCGTTCTGCTCGTCAGGCAATCTTGTTATATCTCTTCGTTGCCAGGATTTAATAATTACTTCTTTAAGTTCTTTATGCTTTATAGTATCGGATTGAACCTGCGCAAATGAAGTCAAACAAATCACAAATAAATAAATGCAAACAACAAAATGTTTCATAAATGCTAAATTACAAAAATGGTTTGGGGATAAAACTGACTATACCGCTATTCGCTGTATTCTTACAGCATTCAATATTGCCAATAAAGCTACACCGACGTCTGCAATTACGGCTTCCCATAAAGTAGCTACACCGCCTGCGCCTAAAATCAATACAAACACTTTTACTGTCATAGCCATGATGATATTCTGCCAAACAATGCTCCGGGTTATCTTTCCTATTTTAATAGCTGAAACTATCTTATGTGGCTGATCGTTTTGAATGACTACATCCGCTGTTTCAATCGTAGCATCGCTGCCTAAACCACCCATTGCTATACCTGCGTCTGCTAAGGCTACTACAGGCGCATCATTAACACCATCACCAACAAAAGCGATATGGCGTCCTTCATCTTTCAGTTTCTGCACTTTTTCAACTTTACCTTCCGGCAGCAAATCACCATAAGCCTCATCGATACCAATCTTCTTTGCCACTTCATTAACTACAGATTGCTTATCACCGGAAAGCATCACCGTTCTAATATTAAGACTGTGCATGTCTTTGACCGCCTGCACAGCATCGTCTTTTATTTCATCAGCAATAGTTATATAACCTGCATATTGATTGTTTATTGCTACAACTACAATTGTGTCAACAATACTTTCTATTTCCGGTGGATACGATACATTGTATTTCTTCAACAGCTTTGCATTACCTGCAAGCAGGTCCTTTCCATCTACTTTACCTTTTAATCCATGACCTGCGATTTCTTCTACTGCATCTGCATTGATGCCATTGACAGTTTCACCGGCATACTCCGTTACAGCTTTGGCTATAGGATGAGTCGAATTCTTCTCCAACGCAGCCGTAAATTTCACCAGTTCTTTTTCATCCATATTGACCGAAACGACCTGTTGAACCTTAAATACGCCTTTTGTCAATGTTCCGGTTTTATCCATCACCACTACATTAACCTTAGTCATTACGTCAAGAAAATTCCCCCCTTTAAATAAAATACCGTTTCGGGAAGCAAGACCTATGCCACCAAAATAACCCAATGGAATGGATACCACTAATGCACATGGACAACTGATCACTAAGAAAACCAGTGCCCGGTAAAACCATGTTTGAAAATTATAATCCTCCACAAAAAAGTAAGGAACAAAACACAATGCAACAGCAAGAAAGAAAACGATTGGTGTGTAGATTTTGGCGAACCTGGAAATAAATAGTTGTGTCTGCGATTTTCTTGCAGTAGCATCCTGCACCATTTCTAAAATCTTACTGAGTTTGCTATCCTTAAACAGAGCTTTCACTTTGATTTCTGCTACTGTATTCAGATTAATCATTCCTGCAAGAATAGTTTCACCTTTATATTTTGTATCTGGTTTACTTTCTCCTGTTAAAGCTGCTGTGTTGAATGACGCATTTTCTGAAATCAATTCACCATCCAATGCTACTTTTTCACCTGGTTTTACCTGGATGGTTTCTTCTAACTCAATAACAGAAGGGTCAGCAACAAGAGGCGCACCATTTCTTATGACCGTTACTTCATCAGGCCTTACATCAAGCATGGCTTTAATACTTCTTTTTGCATTATTAACGGCTGCATCCTGGAACCATTCGCCAATCTGGTAAAAAACCATTACTGCGACACCTTCTTCATATTCTCCAATTACAAATGCGCCGATGGTGGCAACACTCATCAATACAAATTCATTGAAAATGTCGCCCCGTTTTGATTTTCTAAAGGCAAGATCCAACACTTTTCTGCCAGCTAATAAATAAGCCACCAGATTTATTGCCAATGAAGGAATTTTAGGCAACTCAATTTTGAAGCCATATTCCAACACAAGCAGGATGATTAATATGGCTAATGCCAATAACAAATCCCAATGTGTCTTCCAACCGGGTTCATCTTTTTCTTGACCCCCGTGATTGTGCCCGTCATCATTGCTGTGCATGGGCACCACTTTTGCTTCATTCAACTTTTCATACAGGTTACCGGAGGCTTCCTGTTCTGCAATTTTTGTTTCGTCATGTTTATGTGCCATAAATCTTTTTTTAATGTAAAAAAATGTAACAATACCCACTATAATTAATACCGTACCGGTAATTCGTTTTTCGTTGTGTTCTATAAACTGTGAG
>JAIEQT010000538.1 GCA_019747455.1 Chitinophagaceae bacterium
TTCGATTAAATTGTGAACCTGTAAGATTCGGATTTACTGATAGAATCAAAGCAACTACGCCAGCAGCATTAGGTGTTGCTGCCGAAGTACCATTAAAATCTGCTCTATAATCGCTACTGTTATAGCCACCATTACCTTGAATATCTGTCGTATAAATTTTTACTCCAGGTGCCACAATATCAAGCCCGGATCCATAATTAGAACCCCAACCTTGTTCATTATCACATGAAGTTGAAGATTTTCGTTCTTCACACATTGAGCTTGCGCCTACAGCAATAACATTATCTAAAGAAGCTGGGAAACTAACGGGGTCACCAGTATTTCCAGTTGCAAATAGCACTACACATCCTTTTCCATTTCTTCCATTAGCCACTGCATTTGTAATGGCAGTGGCTACAGTGCTACTATAATTTCCAAAAGTCCAAGAATTACTTAATACATCTGCACCATTTTGCCAAGCCCAATTTATACCATTCGCTGCCCATGAATCGGTTGTCCAAGCTAAGAAGCTACCTGCAACTGTTCTTCCAATTCTTATTGGCAAAATTTTTGCATTATAAGCAACTCCTGTAATTCCGATATTATTATTAGCAACAGCAGCAACAATGCCTGCACAAGCAGTGCCGTGAGGGTCATTAACTTGCGGTGCACCATTAGAATTATTACCCGTAGCATCAAAGCCCGTCAACAAATTTGCCTGTAAATCAGGGTGAGTTAAATCCACCCCTTCGTCGAGAATAGCTACTTTTATACCCGAACCTGTAGCATAGTTCCATGCTTGCTCTACTTTCATATCTGCACCAGGTGTACCCCCAAGATAGCCTTGGTTTTTTATTGCCCATTGGGAACTAAAAAAGGGGTCACTAGTGAGAAATTTTAGTTCTCTTATAAAGTTTGGCTCAGCAAACTCTACTCTTTTGTCTGCCTGTAGTTCATCAACTAATTTAAACAATTCTTCGGTTGAGATACTAGAATTTGATAAAGTAAAGAAATTTGAGGAAATTGAAGATTTAGCAATTTTAACATTAAAATTTTTTGCTATTTCACGGATACTTTGCCCAACTTTAATTTTTAAGTTAATCTCACCGATTGCAATTTGCTTTGTGCCATCCCTATAAACTAATATTGGTTCTATCTTGGTTACTTGAGGTATTTTCTTCTTTAATTGGCTTTTACGATCAACATATTTACCAGACAGTTCTTCTATCTCAACAATTGCTGAGGTTGAATTAAATCTTGCAAAGCTCTTTGAAATACCCTCAACTTTCTTAGCATCATTGTCTTTGAATTCAACATAAAATTCTCTATCGGAAATGGTAAACTCCATTTTCCCTGTTTTATGCATGTATTTTACTTTCTCCTGAGAATTTGCAGCATTCGTTACAAAACAAAATAAGACAAGAATTATTATTTTTGTCATTGTACTGCAATATTGGTTAACGTTATATTTTCATAAGTATAATCAGCGGGGGAAGGAACTTTTATACAAAGGGGTTTTAAATGCCCGGCGAATTTTACACGTAAAATTTGATTCGTTCTTTTTAGATCAAGAACCTGCTGGGGCAAAATTGCTTCATTACAAATGAACATTGTATGCACACAATTAGAGCAATTCCGCTCTACATATACGATCGTAAATTTATTTTTGAAATTATAATCATTATAATACTTATTGTATTCTATTGTAGCGATTAAATTCGATGAGTCGGTAATTGTTGTTCTTATAGGATTATCGCAACCACAATTAGTTGGAATTATTTCATTGGTTTCACCATTTTTCTTACAACTACTACTAAACAAATAAAATAAAGTCAGTAGCATAGTTATCAAGCAAGTTCGTTTAAACATAGGTCTAGTATTTAGATTGTGATATTCAATTTTAATATTAAAGAATTAATATTATATAAATTCACAATACCTACATAATAGGATGTAATATACCAATTAAATTTTACTTAAAAAGGGATATACGCCCTTTTTTATAAATACTTCATTTTAAAAAATCAGTATCAGCTTTAGCAAAACTACCTCATCAATACCTCCAATTCTTTGAATGCTTTTTGATTCACTTCATTATTGAGCGCATTGGCAATATCTCTTTTCTCTGCTCCGGTAAGGTGAAAACTTAAACTAGCCGGGGCTTCTTTTTTAGAGGGAACATATTGAAAAGAAATCCTGTACAAATTTTTACCATAACTATCATACAAATAATCAAGCTGATCGTGCTGGTAATAATCTTGCATTTTGAACCAATTATTTTGCAAAATCAAAAAAGGCTTGGTAAGAAATCCGATTAAGCTGTTAGTCTCCAATGGCTTATCCCAATCACTTAGTCCTCTATCTCTGATTTGTATAACTACTAGTTTTGCTGTATTTTTTTGAAGCCATTCTTTAAACGTTTGTACAAAACGTAACGTAGATTCCTGTCCGTAGTTATCTCGCAATCCCGCATCCATTACATCAATAATGGGGTTTGATGGTAGCCATACATTAGGTAATACATAAGGGAATGTAGCATTCATTCTTAAAGCGCTTAAAGTACTGATTTGCGCACTTTTTTGTTGCAAAAAGAAAGAGCAAAAATCAATGGCATCTGGATCGAAGGATGGGAGATTAGGGCTATCTGAAACAGGTTTCATCAAAAAACGAACCGGCCTTGTTGCCATTATCATTTTTCGGCCATCTCTAGAAATAACCGCATTAAAAAATATAGAGGGTATCGTTGCCTTTTCCTCCGCTACTTTATAATCAGCTAAAGGCTTATTTAGTACGCCACCGGTATTTTCGTTTAATTTCTGCTCAAAAGCATATCCCCGGTCTTTAATATAATCAAAGCCTTTGAACTTAAATTTCTGAACAGGTCCGAACAAATCACGAGTAAGAAAAGAAGAAAAAAGTGGACTTAATAAATCCTTCCCAATATTGGCTGTGTATTGCTGGTTTTGCAAATTGATATTTTTACCTTTTATCTTTTCGAAGTATAACTCTCGAAAATAGGCAGCTCCCAACATTCCCCCCGATGCTCCATTAATTAAAAAAGTTTGTTCCATTAATTTGCCCTTAAACAACTGATCTAGTTTTTGAAGCGTATTCATAGTGAAGGTAGCGCTACGCGTACCACCCCCACTAGTATTGATGATATACATAATAGGCTGGGGTGAAGATTGCTTGGCTTTCCAGTTATTGAGAATTTGTATGAATGCTTTTTTATCGGCTTCGATCAAACTGTCTGTAGCCAAAGCATTTATGTTCTCTTTACTATACAGGGGCCTATCTTGTTTATGAATATAATCAAGTCCATAGGCTTTATTACGAGGATCAATAATTTCTTTTTCAAATAAATAATTAGCTACCAAATAAACTATAACCAGTAAAGGAATACTCCAATTGCCTAAAAAAATAGATAAAGCTCCGGCAACGGCAATAAGAATAGAAAAAAATAGTGTAACACTAGCTGCAGCCGGAAGTTGGAACAATCTGCTATCTGAGCTATACCCCGTTAAAATGATAAAAATAAATGCCAAGGTAATAGCCAATACGGCTGCAACATGGTGGCGATTAAATACGGCATTCAAAAAAGTTTCACTGTAATGCCTCACATCTCTTGGCTTGCGAAGTTTGAACGTAGCGCTTAAAAACCAATCTACGCGTAATTCATATTTTACGGCCGGAAGCTCTTTTTGGGAAGCTGAGTGGTATGCCTCATGGGCAACTTGCATACTATTAGCCAAGGTATAATAAATGGTTTTATCAGACCCAAAAAAATATAAAAAAGAAATGAGCAAGGAAAGTATTAGTCCTCCTGCATATCCCATAGTAAGTAGCATAATTTCTTTACTATCGAATAATTCCTGAAAACGTGCATAATCGATAGCTCTTATAAAATAAAACAGTAAAAAACTGAGCGGGATAACGGCATTATTGATACAGTATTTTAAAAAGGGCTGTGCAGTGGTAGCTAAGAAGCGGAGATTTTTACTATGTAAGATAAACGTAGTAATATTCCAACTCATGATGAATATACCCGTTGTAAATCCTACTATAGCTGTACTACCAGCAGATACTTCCCCAAAATATTCGGGTGCTAAAAAAAGAGAATCGGCACCAAAGGTTTTCATAAATGCACCGGCTACTGTAGCGAATAGAATATACCACAATACCAAGAATATCTGATACCTCCTAAAATGTAGTAGGAATAGTTGAATAGGCAATGAATACCAAAAGCCAACTACATATTTTTTCATACTTTTTTTATCATATAGCGCATCATTACCAATGATAATAATAATAACATACCGGTGAGTTGGTGCAGTTGAGCCATCCACTCGAATGTACCCCAATTACCTGCTCTAATACCAACACTACTAAGCACTGTTACAATGCCAAGTACCACTTGTATGCTTGTTATAATCAATGGCCACTTACGAAGCTTGTTAAACAAAAGAGTGCCATTGAAGCGGAATAGCTGCACCGACCAATATATTATGATCGCTAATATAAGATAGGCTAACCCACGATGGATAAAATGAATCAATATGGTATTGTCTATAAAGTTTAATAGTAATGGTTGATCTTTAAATAAGCTTGCCGGCAGCCAATCGCCGTTAATGGTGGGCCAGGTTGCAGCAGCGGTTGCCGCTTTATGTCCGGCCATTAATGCTCCATAAATAAGTTGAATAGACAACAATATCAACAACCAGGTATTCATGTTCCGCCATTTTGTATTTACAATTCGATTGGTTGGTTCAATCAGTAAATCGAGGGCAAACCAGAAGGTATAGGATAGTAATCCTAGAGCTAAAATAAAATGCATGGCTAAGCGAGTAGGCTTTACATAAACAGCATCACCAGTTAATCCGCTTTTTACCATGATCCAACCAACAGCTCCTTGCAATGCCCCTAGCAAAAAAAGTACTACTAAAGGTCGGATCATGGTTGGTTTAAATTTTCGCGTAACAATGAAATAGGCGAATCCAGCAACAAATACCAGTCCTATTAGCCTCGCCCATAAACGATGAAACCATTCCCAGAAAAAAATAAATTTAAAATTCGCTAGTGTAAAATCGAAATTCAGTAAGGCAAATTGAGGTGTTTGTTTATACTTATTAAACTCCTGCAGCCATGCTGCTTCATTCATGGGAGGGAATGTTCCGGTGATAACATTCCATTCTGTTATAGATAAACCACTACCGGTAAGTCGGGTAATACCACCCAACGCAATTTGTACAACAGTCATACCCACGCCAACCAAAAGCCAAATGGCAATCTGTTTATTCGAAAAAAGCTGTTCCCGTTTCATAGCACAAAGGTAAACATGGGTGAGGGTTAATTGGTTTAAAAAACGGAATTTTACATCTGTGTTACCTGCTTACTTACAAAAAGGAAGGATAGAAGCCGGCTGTGACGAGGCCGGAAGAGGTTGCTATGCAGGACCGGTTTTTGCTGCAGCCGTTATTTTACCGGCCACTTTCAAGCATGATCTATTGAATGATAGTAAACAGGTGAGCGCTAAACAGCGGATGGTTTTAAAAGAGGTGATTGAAACACAGGCTTTGGCATGGTCGGTAGCTAGTGTAGATGCTGCAGAAATCGATCAGATCAATATTTTAAAAGCTAGTTTTAAAGCTATGCACTTAGCTATTGAACAATTAAAAATAAAACCCGATTTTTTATTAATTGATGGCAATAGGTTTATACCTTACCCCTCCATACCCCATACCTGTATCATAAAGGGTGATGGTAAATACGCTTCTATTGCAGCTGCAAGTATATTAGCGAAAACGTAC